>NZ_SUTM01000002.1:0-29924 GCF_015062935.1 Methanobrevibacter sp.
TATTAACATTCCACTCAACAAAGAGCATGTTAAAAAATCGAGAATCCCCAACTTCTTAAAAGTTGGTGGAAGTTCAATCTAACTTTCATATTTTAAACTGTTTTTATCATCTGATTTATTTGAATAAATTTTTCATATTCAGTATGTATAACTATTATTATTTAAGAGGAATAAAAATGAAAAGGAATCCAAAAATACTTTTATATATCCTGATGCTGTCAACATTAGGCATCAACACTCCCTTGAGTATTATTGGAATCATCTCACAGATTTCCGAGTATTTTAACACATCAATTGCAATATCTGGTCTTTATGTAAGTTCATTTACATTTACAATAGCAATTACCGGGCTGTTTATACCTGTTCTGTTTTCAAAACTGGGCAGAAAAACCACATTCGTTTCCATACTGTCCCTTTTTGCAGTTTCAAATCTTTTTATAATTTTTACCAAAAGCATTTACATTGCATCATTTTTCAGAATCCTGTCTGCAGTATTCTATCCTGCATTCATATCAGTAGCGCTGACATTCTGTGAAGAGATTGCTCCGGAAGGTGAAGGACAGGACTACATTACAAAAATACTGCTTGGAATATCCGTTGGAAGTATCATAGGCCTTCCGATTACTACATGGTTTGGAAGCGTATTCGGCTATCAGGCAGCCATGGCATGGATTTTTTTGATTAATCTGCTTTCACTGGTGCTTATTATAATATTTTTCCCAAGTGTTCCGGGCAAATCAAAAAGCTATGAGATGTCATTGTCATCTGTAAAATCCAAGGAATTTATACTGGCCACAGTCGGAATTATAATGATGCCTATCGGAGCAAGCATAGTCTACAATTACATGCCATACTTCCTGCAGACAGTAAGCCACATCTACACACATAAATTAAGCTTATTCCTTTTCGCATATGGACTGATTTCAATATTCGGAACATGGCTTGGGGGAAAACTCATAGTCATCAAGGACAAGGCAACACTGATTATTTTCCAGCTGGTGTGCGCTTCAGTATTTTTGGGACTGTTTATCTTTGCCGATTATCTGATTCCGGTTCTTGTTTTATTTTTAATCTTTGGAATCTTGGACGGAATGGGATACAATCTTATCCAGTACATTGAAACATCCCTTCTTCCAAAAAGCCCTGAACTAGCAAACGGCATATTTTTAAGCGTTTTAAATGGTGGAATTGCAATAGGTATTGCTATCGGAGGATTTCTGGTTGACGGACTGGGTGTAATGTCAATATTTATTTTCGGAATAATGTTTTTAATTATCGCATTTGCACTGCTGGTTTATGTTATTTTAGTTTTGAAAATTGATTTAAAATACAGTTTTTCATAACTCTTATATTAGAAGATAAACAAAAATTAAATCATAAATATATAATTGGATATTAGGTGTAATAAATGGCTAATTATCATGACGAAATTTTAAACTTTGAAAAAATTGCAAAAGAACATACTGAATACATGAGAAACAGTATCAATTTAATCGCTTCCGAAAACGTTACAAGCGTTGAAGTAACAGAAGCACTGGCAACCGATTTTGCACACAGATACGCTGAAGGTCAGGCATTTGAAAGATTCTACGAAGGATGCCAATACGTTGATTTGGTTGAAGACAAAACCAAAAAGCTTTCCTGTGAAGTATATGACTGTGACTATGCAAACGTACAGCCAGTTTCAGGAGTAACAGCAAACCTTGCAGCATTCTTTGGATTTGCAAAACCTGGTGAAAAGGTAATGGCTTTGGAAGTTCCTTCCGGAGGACACATTTCCCACGCAGATGTTAGCGCAGCAGGTATCAGAGGCCTTAAAACAGTTTTCCACCCATTGGACAAAAACGTAATGAACATCGACATCGATGCAATGAACAAGAAAATTTTAGAAGAAAAACCAAAAATAATCCTCTTCGGCGGAAGCCTATTCTTATTCCCTCACCCAATAAAAGAAGCACGTGAAGCTGCTGATGAAGTCGGCGCAACTGTAATGTATGACGGTGCACACGTTTTAGGTTTGATTGCAGGAGGACAATTCCAGCAACCTCTAAAAGAAGGAGCTGACGTGATGATGGGAAGTACCCACAAGACATTCCCAGGTCCACAGGGAGGAATCATCCTATCCCACAAGGAAAACGAAGAAATAATCGACAATGCAGTGTTCCCTGGTGTTGTAAGTAACCACCACCTCCACCACTTGCTCGGTTTAGGTATAGCAACCGCTGAAATGCTTGAGTTCGGTGAAGCATACGCAAAACAAACCATCAAAAACGCACAGGCATTAGGTCAGGCAATGTATGAACTTGGTTTTGACGTGTTATGCGAAGACTTAGGATTCACCCAGTCCCACCAGATTGCAGTTGACTTAAGCTCAATCAGATCAGCATCCGACATTGCAAAAGAACTTGCTGACAATAACGTAATCCTAAACAAAAACCTCCTTCCTGGAGATGACAGGGACAACTCCGACAATCCATCCGGTATCAGAATAGGTACTCAGGAAATCACAAGACGTGGATTAAAAGAAAAAGAAATGGAAGAAGTTGCAGCATTCATCAAACGTGTAGCAGTTGACAAGGAAGACATTGCAGATGAAGTTGCAGAATTCATGAACCAGTACACAACCCTGGATTACGCATTCTCAGACAGAGACGCTTACCAATATCACAAATTATAGATTAAAATGAGAATCGCATTTGCATTTACTGGAGCCGGACACCTACTAAGGGAATCAGTTCACCTGGCCGAAAAGCTGGCAAGCGAACATGAACTTACAGTGTTACTGTCAGGAGCGGCGGAAGAAGTCCTTAAAATGTATGGCCTTTACGAACGTGTAGAACGTTTAACCGGTGGTAAATACCGTGAGCTGGCTACTGATTCCAATCAAAAATTTTCATATCCAATTACAGGCCGTTTATCCATAGGTAAATATGACCTGCTTATAGTCTCACCGGCTACAGCAAACACAGTTTCCAAAATCGTCTACGGAATAGCAGACACACTGGTTACAAATGCGGTTGCCCAATCAGGAAAAGGGGCAGTGCCGGTCTATATGGTTCCTGTTGACATTCATCCGGGACCAATAGATACAGTTTTACCTTCAAAACTTGAGCTTTCAAAATGTGAAGGCTGTGATGACTGCGTTGCGGCACTTGTCTGTGAACAGGGTGCAATCATTCCCCATGAGGAAATTGACCTGTCAAAATGTATAGGCTGCGGACTGTGCAGAAATTCATGTCCCAACGATGCAATTTCCGAAGGAAAAGTCATAACAATCTATATGAGGGATATTGACATTGAAAATACTCGAAAACTCTCAGATATTGACAATATTCAGATATTTGAAACTCCGGATGAGATATTAGACAAATTCTAATTCATCCCCTGTTTTTATTTTTAACCTATCTTTTTTTGACTCTAAAATATATTTTGCTTTTTTTTGAGGCCTATAAAATTTCCATGGCTTTAAAGTGGCCTTTTCAAACACGATTTTGTTTTCATCCATAAAATAAACATCAATTTCAAACCTCATGAAATGGGTATGTATTCCTGAATCCTTCATGTTGCAGAAAAGTACTGCAAAATCAATATCCTTTTTTCCCATCAATCCTTTAAAACGCTTAAAAAAATTATTTAAACATATTATTTTAATATCAATTAGTTTTTGACTTGTTTTATTCAAAATCATGGATTTATATTATTGTTTTTTAGTATTTAAAGATGTGATGAGCTTGGATAAATTTTGTATTTGTCTTGTTAAAAAAAGATGTAAATAATACTGTTTCTCTGGTAAACATTGATTTGCACATATTTTTTTTATTTTATATTATAATATTGCTTTAAATTCATAACAAAAGATTTATATCCTTTTTAATTCTATATTAAAGTCTATAAATTTAATTTTAGGAGGTGTTACTTTTTCATGAAATTTCACGAGGACGTCATATTTAAAATCCAGGGTCAGGAATATGGACAGGAACTGATGGAAATTATCAGAATTGAAGGAAAAATAGTTGAAGTCCATCAAACGGAATACGGTATTGTAGATCCAAAAATGTACAAGCCCGACATGGTATTTGAACTTGAGGATAAGATAATTATTCTATAATTTCAAAGTTCATATGTCGACATGTCAGACAAAAGAAGATTCAGACTATACAGTGCGTTATTTGACCAGATTAAGAACAAATCCAAAAAGGACATTGAAGTGCATGTTTTAAGCACTGTTGAAGCTGAAAAAACAAAATTCTATAAGGTAAATCAGGATTCAATTTTTACCATCTATATTCATTCGCTAAAAAATTATGACGGCGATGAATTTTTAAATAAGATGAAAACCAAAATATCAAACAATCAACAGTTAAGCGAAAAGGAATTGCTCTTAATAAGCTTAATTTGTTTTATGAAAACAGAAAATGGGATTGAAAATAGTATATTAAATTCTGCAGTTACTATAACCAATATTCCGGATTTAAAAATGGACATTGCTCAATTTGTTAAGGGATTGGTGCTAATGTTATGTGACAAGTTCGTTAAGGATGAATCTCTTAATACAACAATTTCAAATTTGGTAGGTGGCAATATGAAGATAGTTGAGGATTATGCTCAAAGGAAAGTTGATGAAAAATTAAAAGAACGGGATGAAGAGATTGTTAGGAATATGGATGAGAAGGGTATTAAAAAAGAGGATATAGCGATTTTGGCTAAGGTTTCTCCTGAGTTTGTTGAAAAAACTTTATCTAAATAATTTCTTTTAATAAGTTTTAATTTTCAATGAAGAATTGAAATTGTGTTTTCAGTGGGTTATTCTAATAATTTTTCTGATTTAAGAAAGGGCATTGCTTAAATGTTATGTGACAGGTTCGTTAAGGATGAATCCCTTAATACAACAATTTAAATTTGGTTGGTGGCAATATGAAGATAGTTGAGGATTATGCTCAAAGGGTAGCGAAAAGGAAAGTTGATGAAAAATTAAAAGAACGGGATGAAGAGATTGTTAGGAATATGGATGAGAAGGGTGTTAAAAAAGAGGATATAGCGATTTTGGCTAAGGTTTCTCCTGAGTTTGTTGAAAAAACTTTATCTAAATAATTTCTTTTAATAAGTTTTAATTTTCAATGAAGAATTGAAATTGTGTTTTCAGTAGGTTATTCTAATAATTTTTCTGATTTAAGAAAGGGCATTGCTTAATGTATATGTGACAGGTTCGTTAAGGATGAATCCCTTAATACAACAATTTAAATTTGGTAGGTGGCAATATGAAGATAGTTGAGGATTATGCTCAAAGGAAAGTAGATGAAAAGACAGAAGAGATTGTTAGGAATATGGATGAGAAGGGTGTTAAAAAAGAGGATATAGCGATTTTGGCTAAGGTTTCTCCTGAGTTTGTTGAAAAAACTTTATCTAAATAATTTCTTTTAATAAGTTTTAATTTTCAATGAAGAATTGAAATTGTGTTTTCAGTAGGTTATTATAACAATTTTGCTGATTTAAGAAAGGGCATTGCTTAATGTATATGTGACAGGTTCGTTAAGGATGAATCCCTTAATACAACAATTTCAAATTTGGTTGGTGGCAATATGAAGATAGTTGAGGATTATGCTCAAAGGAAAGTTGATGAAAAGACAGAAGAGATTGTTAGGAATATGGATGAGAAGGGTATTAAAAAAGAGGATATAGTGATTTTGGCTAAGGTTTCTCCGGAGTTTGTTGAAAAAACTTTATCCAAATCTGGTTAAATATTTTCTTAAAGAAAGGTCTTGGATGCAAGCTTGCCGCTTATCATGTCTTCAAGAGCTATTTTGAAATCGATTTTTTCATAGGCTCCCGGAATAGTCAGCTGCTCCTCATTATATGCAAGAATATATAATGGAATTGCATCGACGCCCATTACTATTGCGTCCTCCTCGTCAATCTGCACTTCAAAATTATAGGATTCGCCTGAAAGCATATCCCTAATTTCACTTTCACTTAAACCTACCTGCTCTGCAATTCCTGTTAAAACGTCGATGTCGGCTATTTTTTGATTTTTAGTGAAGTTGGATTCAAAGATTTTAAAAATTAGATCTGTCAGCACTTCAGGATGTCTGTTCTGCACGTGCTTGATGAGCCTGTGGGCATTTCTTGAAGATGTAATCTGCATGTCGGCGTAATTCATATTAATTCCGTCATCCAGTGCAATCCTTTCAACTTCTGAAATCTTTTCTTTGGCCTCCTGCGGGCTAATGCCGTATTTAATAACATACTCCGTTGTCATTGAATTGGTCGGCTCGTCAAACATAGTCGGGTAAAGCTCAAAAGGTTTCATATTAAGTTCGAAATCTAAATTAAGCTCGTTTAAGGCATCAGTCAGCCTCTTAATGCCGATGTATGAATAGGGACAGTTGAAATCACTCCAGAAAGTTATCTTCATTTCTTGTCCTCTTTAGTTTTATCATCCTTTTTCTTGTAGATTTTGTATAGCTTCAACACATTGTCCACGGTTTTAAATATTGTGTTGTATTTTTTTATAAAACTCATATGCTTAATTTTAATCGTTATTTTATATCAACTTTTTTCTAAAATAAGTCTTAATTTTTTATCAACTTTATTGTAAATTTAAATATCATTTAAAATATATAATATATCAGTTATATTTGTTGAGGTAATAAATTTGAAAAGAATAGTGCTGATTTTAGCCATTATATCACTGGTGCTGACCGTAAATGTTGCATTTGCTGAAAATGAGACAGTCAGTTTAAGTGAAGATATATATGTAAGTGTTGACGGCAGCGACAGCCTTGGAGACGGATCTCTAGACAATCCCTACCAGACACTTAACTACACTATTGAAAAGGCATCTGACAATGCCAACATCTATTTGAAAAGTGGTGTCTATAACTCTACAGGATATGAGATAACAAACAGATCAATCTCAATAACCGGTTTAGGTGATGTTACCATTGACGGTGGAAACGGTAAGCTTTCACAGAATATATTCATGGTAAATGGCAACTCTTCACTTGTCCTGAACAATATCAGATTTATTAATGGTTTTGCTGACCTTGAAGGTGCACTTTCACCTATTGTAAATGAGGGTGATTTGAAAATCAGCAATTGCAATTTTTACAATTTCACAACAATCAGCGGCGCAATATTGAATAAGAATTCATTGACCCTTGACAACATTTCCGAATCCAAACTATCAATCGACTGGAAATCAGTATTTGGAGAAGCTGGCAACATTGGTTTTCAGGTTTGGATTATAAAGCAAATCAGAAACAATCCTTCCAGAGGGGAATTTGTCACAAACATTGGTGAATGTGTAATTTCAAATTCAAGATTCGTTTCTACTGTCTACAACAACAGAAACATGAATGTTACAAATTCATATCTCAGTGCATTTATTTCCAATAGGAGTTATGACATGGACATCTGCTCTGTCATTGACAGGTCACACGTAATGTCCTTGAGGGTTTCAAACAATTCGTTATTGGTCGTCAACAATTCGTTTGTAGACCCTAATGAAGATGAATTGTGGTATACAAATGCAATTATTCAGAATTCAACATTTTTCAATGACAGCGGAAAAACTCAGTATTCATTTAGGGCATTTTATTCCAATGTAACCATAAAGTCTTCCTTCTTTAACGGGATTTTATGGTTTGACTATTCAAATGCATCCGTAACCTATTCAACAATTCTTGATAGGATTTTTGCCATGGTGGACAGCAATGTCGATGCCAATTATAACTGGTGGGGAGATAATAGGGGTCCTCGTGTAGAAAAAAATTCATATGCGAAATTAACAGCAAAATATTGGATAGTAATGGCTTTAGATTGCGCTGACAATATGGTTTCAGTTGACTTTGTCAAATATACTGACGGCAGCAATGTTTTTGACTTGAAAGACGCTTGTGATGTAAACCAAAGATTAGTCAAACTGGAAACTGAAATGGGCAGCTTCAAGCAGGCTCAGGGTTATCTGGTCAATGGATCATATAAAACAGAATTGATTGGAAATAATTTAAATACGATGATATATGCAAAGGTCGACAATCAGATGCTGAGGTTTGCCGTTGGTGAGGGATATACAAATTACACCTGGTATGTTTCAAATGACACTGGTAACGATTATTTCTGTGACGGATCACCTGAAAATCCATTTAAGACATTGTCAAAGGCAGTTTCAGTGGCATTCAGTGGAAATACAATTTATGTAATGGAAGGGGTGTATACCTTAAGCTGGAATGCAAATTTACAAATCTCAAAAGAGTTATATTTTGTTGGATTGGGTAATGCAGTACTCTCAAGGCCTAATGCCAGAAATATTTTCATAGTTGATGAGAAGGGTATCTTAAACATTGATAATTTTAATTTTACAACTTTTAATCAGGCTTATACTGATGCTCTTATTTATATAAACGGCGGGCAGGTCAATGTTAAAAATTCCAATTTTTATGACATTCCGATTAATTTCGGTATAATCTATGCCAACCGGTCAGATTCAATCTATTTGGATAATGTTACTTTTGATAGATTTGTTGGTGGAGCTATCTATGGAAATTCAAATTATATTTGTGTAAATAATACTCAATTTTTAAATGAAGCCAGTGAATATCATGTTAGGGACATTATCAATGTTGACTCCAGTATTGATATTTTGAATTCAAGATTTGAAAACATTACAAATTATTTAGTAAGTGTTGAAGTTAATGGAAAAAATAAAAAAATTTACTTTTACAATACCTCCTTTGTTAATAATAATTGCATCAATCCGTCACGTTTTCTTTTAAATATTGGTGACTCATTAAATCATATAAGATATTCTGTTATTGATTCATGTTATTTTTATAAAAATAGGGGAAACATTGCTGTATGTGATATAATTAATAATTCATCTTTCATTAACAATACTGCTGATCCTATTGTGGGTTCTTATTCTAGTAGTAGCTACCCTTCTCAAAATTTTATTAAGGCTTATGATTTAATCAATAACTCTTACTTTTATGGTAATCAGCTTCCATCAAATACATATGTGCAAAGGGTAATTCAATCAGATAAAGTATATAATAGTGTATTTATTAAAAATACCGGTGCTTTCGGAGTATTGTCAGAGCCTAGTGAAGTTCATTACTGTGTTTTTATCAATAACACAGGTCTTTACGGTCCAAGTGACATATTTTTGTATAAGGGCAATTTGAATGCTTCAGGCAATTGGTGGGGGTCAAATCAAAAGCCTGATGATTCAAAAGTTCAGGTGTTCGTCGGTAATTTAACTCTTGAAAATTGGGTGATTTTAAATCTGACTTCGGAAGGTGACAGGATTATCGCATCACTGGATAATGTGGTTGATGATAATAAAAACATTTACAGGCTAAATCATACATTGCCTAAAAGAATCGCTTATTTTACAACTGATAATGGTGAAATCACTCCTGTTGTTGATTTGGAGGATAATTATGCGGTGGCTCATTTGGTTAAAAATACAACTTTAGATTTTGATGTGTATGTTGTGGTGGACAATCAGAAATTAAGTCTGACAGTTTACAACAACTCAACATTGATATTGATAGATGACGTGACCTTCTACGGCAAGGACAATAAGTATAAGATTACTTTAATAAATGTCAACGGTCATAAGATTTCAAACCAGCTTTTAGACATTGTTGTCAAATCAAAAAACGGATTCATGGAGCCTTACACATTAACAACTGATGAAAATGGAGTTTCATATTTAAATGTCGACTATCCGGTGGGAATGTACAATATTGAAGTGATATATTACGGAAACGGATACTTTGAAAAATCCTCTTCACAAGCTGTTATAAACATATCATCAATTGCAACTTCAATATATTCACATAATTTTACATATTGGGGTAAGAACAACAGGTTTTATGCAATTTTAACTGATGAGCTTGGAAAAAAGCTACTTAACCAGTCAATTGTATTGGAAATTTACAACTCAAAAGACAAATTGCTTGCAAGTGTTAATGTAATGACCGGAACTAATGGTCAGGCAGAAACATCATTGTCCCTTGAAACCGGCGACTATATTGCCAAATGGGATTACCTGGGTGATGACTGGTATAAGCCAAGCTATTCATACTCATATGTTACAGTCAATCCTGTAAATACTACATTGACACTTCCAAACATTACATTCTATGGAAGAGGAAATGACTATGAGTTCACATTCACAGACATTTACGGAAACAGGATTTCAGATGAAACAATTAACCTGAAAATATCAAATGCGACAGATTCAGCTGATTTTAAGATAAAGGTGGAAAATGGTGTAGGATCAATCAACATTAACCTGCTTCCTGGAATTTACGATGTTGAGGCAAGCTTTGCAGGCGATAACGTTTATGGTCCGGCAAATGTAAAATCAAGCTTGGACATTCAAAAGGTATTCATAACATTCAACTTCAAATCCCATGCGAAAATTCCTGAAAACGGTGTATTTTCAGTTATTTTAAAGGACATGTACGGCAAAAGGGTTTCAGGTGAAAAATTAACACTTGAGTTATATGAAGATGGATTGTACAAAACATACAATGCAACCAGCGATGCAAACGGAGAGGCAAACTTCAAAATAGATGCAGTTGAAAACATCTACTTTGCAATAATGAATTATGGGGGCAGCACATGGTATAAGCCATCAACCGGAGCCGCAACAGTTGAAGTGAGTCACAGCGTAAGTGTAGGTAAGGTCTATCTTGATGGAAGTGACTACACTGCATATTACGGTGAAAATGGATACTTTACAATTTTATTCAATGATACCAACAAGCTTTCAGTTGAAGGAATGATTATTCCTGTCGTAATTTCTTCAGGTGATTTTTCAAAGGCGATTAATGCTGAAAGCGATGCATTGGGTAATGTCCGTGTTCAGATTACTCTGGGGCCTGGAACATATAATGTCACATACAAATATGAAAATGAGTTTTATAACATTTACAGTTCAAAGTCAAATACTATTACAATATTCAGGATGCCGACAAGCCTTGTTGCATCAGACATGATTGTAAAACAGGGAGATAATAGAAACTTTGAAGTGAAACTTCTAAACAAGAATGGTGTTGCCATTTCCAATTTGCCTGTGACCATAAAAGTCGATGGCAAATCATATAATGTTTCTACAAACAGCTTTGGAGTTGCAAAATTGCCTTTAAATCTTGATTTGGGATATCATAATGTGGAATGTGAATTTGAAAATGTCAATTATGTTTCATCAAGCACCAACGCTACAATCTTGGTCGTTGACGATTCAAAAACAATCACTGGTTTAGAGACAAATGAAGTCCATGCAGCTGAAGGCAAATCATTCAATTATAAAGTTTTACTTGTTGATGCTTTGGAAAATCCTCTCAAATCCTCTCAAATTGTTTTAAATATCACTGATGCAGAGAATAATGTTATAGGAAGCTATGAATCTTATACTAATCAAAATGGTGAAGCGATATTTTACCTGAACTTAACTTATGGTACATATACTGCAAGAGCATACTATGCAGGCAATAACATCTACTTTGAAAGCTTCAATACAAACAATATTTATGTCTCTCCTTTGGAAAACGTTACAGAAACAATACTCTTCGGCAGTGATGCGGAAATAGTCAACAGTTATGGCAATGCATATTATGTCATTTTAAAGACTGTTGATGGTGATTTCATTGAAAATGCAACTGTGGAATTTAGTGTAAAAGGAAATAAATATTATTCAACAACTGATAGTCGGGGAAGGGCAGTATTGAATGTTTTATTCAATCCCGGAGCTTTTGAAGTCAAAGCGAAATTTGCAGGATCAAGCAACCTGACAAAGGCATATGCTACCAACCATATTCGTGTTTCAGGAGAACCGGTTTATTTGGTATCTCATGATGTAGTTAAATCATACCATAACGGCACCCATTATTATGTTGCACTGTTTGATGCATTGGGCCGTCCTATGGTTGGAAAGACTGTCAATTTCATATTCAACAATGAAACTTATAATGAAACCACCGATGGTGATGGATTTGCAGTCTTTGAAGTATGGTTTGGTCCTGGCGAGTATAACATTACTGCATTTTATCAGGGAAACTATCCTGATGAGTACAGAAGTGTTTCTAACAATATCACTGTTTTGACAACTCTTGTAAGCAGTAACGTTACTAAGTATTATAACGGAAAGACCGTAATGTATGCAACATTTTCAGACTTTAGCGATAATGCCTTAAATGGCACTGATGTGCTTTTAAACATTAACGGAGTCACATATAAGGTTAAAACAGATGAATGTGGAATTGCCACATTGCCTATTTACTTGAATGCTGGCAGTTATGACCTGAATATCTTAAATACAGTTACAGGTCAGGTTGAAAAGTATGACGTTAATGTCTTATCAACTATAGTCTCATCTAATCTTGTCAAGTATTACAAAGGCTCTGCAAACTTTAAGGCAACATTTAAAGACAAGAAGGGAAAACTATTGAAAAATACCAAGGTGAAATTCACCTTAAAAGGTAAAACTTATTCAGTCAAGACAAATGCAAAAGGAGTTGCAACCCTAAAAATCAATTTGAATCCTGGAAAATATACAATAACGACCTGGAATACAAAAACAGGTGAAAAGCACTCCAATAAAATCACTGTCAAGACCAGAATAATCACTTCAAATAAAAAAGTTAAAGTTTCAAAAAAGATTAATTTCCAAGCAAAAATCCTTAACGCCAATGGTAAGATTGCCAAAAAGGCAACAGTCAAATTTACTATTAATAAAAAAACTTATAATGTTAAAACCAACAGCAAGGGTATTGCTAAGCTAAACATCAAACTTAATAAAGGAAAATATACAATAAAAACAACTTATGCAGGTTGGACCGTGAAAAATACAGTGAAGGTGATTAAATGAATAACAGAATTTTAATGATTGGTTTGATAAGTTTAATCATCTTCTGTGCTATTGGCGGTGTTTATGCTGCCGACGGTGACAATTCAACTTTAACACTTGATATTGCATCTGAAATTGAAGAAATTCCTATCGATGATGCATCAATTGGAAGTGGCGAGTCTGAAATAGTTATAACTGATGATAATTATGATAATTACTTCAATCGGTATACTGGTACAATTAAAGATACATTAAGTCCATCTGTCAATACCATTAAGATGGGCAATGTTTCTAATAAGGCTTTCGTTATTGACAGGCCTTTAAATATCATGCCTTTATCTTCCGATTGCGAAATCAGCAATGGAGTTATTCATCTGGTTCAGGGAAGTAGCGGATCCAACATTACCAACTTGGTAATTAACAATACAAAAGGGGATTTGTATATTGATGGATTGTTTGTTTGCAAGTTGCATGGGGTTTGGTTTTCAAATTCAAGCGACAATCTAATCTATAATAACACCATTCGCATTCCAGGTACTGAAGGATGCTATGCGATTCCGATGGGATATTCAAGCAGAAACAGAATTTTATACAATGATATAGTCTCAACATTCACATCCTGTATTCTGATGGGAATGTGTGACTACAATAATATCTCATATAACCGTTTGGAAGCCAAAACCTTGCATTTATCCACTGTATCTAATATTATTTATATGAATCCTTATGGTCATGCCGATTATGACGGTCCTGCAGATTGTGTTGGAACTTATATCTCCAACAATTTCATAAAAAATGTGGATGTAAACGATATGATGGAATGGACCCTCAATTTGATGGGACAATCTGATAATACTTCAATCATCAATAATACTATTGTCAACGGAGATATTGGTATATCAATGTCCGGAAAGGCTAATAATGTCCGAATATCTGGAAATACAATTGTAAACTGTACCACTTCAATTATTGCAGGCGCCAATGGTGTAGTCATTTCGGACAATTTCATCACAGGTTCATCAATGAATGCTGGTATAACAATTTTTCCGGATGAAATGAAATATGTTGATAATGCAGATGTTTTTAACAATACTATTGTTTATGATAATCTTTATAAGGCAATTTCAATTGGTCGTGGAGCTAATGTATATGATAACACAATAAAATTGTCAAAATATGGTGTTGGAATCTCTGACGGTTCAAACAACTCAAACATATCTGGAAATAGGATTTATGTTTTAGGTGATGATGGTATTTTACTCAATGGAAACAATTCCTTTGTATCAAACAACATTATCCATACAAAAGCCAACGGTATTTCCAGTGTATCTAAAAATGAAAAATCAAAAGTCTATAACAATACTATTAGCTCAAACAAGATTTACAGTGATAAATATGGTGTTTATATCGAAGGTTATGTCTACAACACCACAATATCAGATAATTATGTAGAAACAAACGAAAGTGATGCATTCCATGTTGATATGTACATGACTTTGAATGATAGAAATCCCGGTCAGATTGCAGACAATACCATCAATGGTGTCATCAAGGATACTGAAATATTGGTGATTGATGACAGTAATTTTTATGATTATTTTGACGATGAAGGATATTTGAAATACAATTTCAAAGCGAATTCACAAAGAATTTTGTTTTTAACATTTCTGACAAACAAGAATCTTTATTTTACAGATCCAATCACCTTGACAAGTAACAAGCAAGCTAATCTGTTATATAATGTTACAATAACATTGACAGGTGATGCATCTGATTCAACAATTAGAGATTTCAAGTTTTACAGCTTCGATAAGGAAAGTATTGTCCTTGACTGTGTAGAAAATGTCGTGGTTAAGGACAATGAATTTACAGTATTGGCAGGGGATGTTTTTGAAAGCAAAACAATTTCAGTTGTTAGGGGATGTGATTTTTGCAATATCACAGGCAATTCAATATTCGTAAATTCAAATGCATATGTGACATATGCGATTTGCGTTTCAGAGCCACAATACATCTTGGTTAAAAGGATTTCAAGTAATTTCAACATTTCAAACAATAACATTCTAATCAAATCTTCAGGCATAGCTGAGGCAATGTATTTTGATGCACTGGTTGAAAGCAGTGTTACAGGAAATACCATTAACATAATGTCTGACGGTTCAGCATATGGTGTAGCTGTCTGTGATGTCTTTGAAAGACCATATGATGTGAATATTGAATCAAATACTATCATTCTCAATTCAAAGGAAATGAGCTATTTGATCGAACTTTATAGGGCGAACAATTGTAAAATAATGAATAATTATCTAAAAGGAACCTCCAATGGTGTTTATGCTATCGGGTTGTATAATTCAAGTTCGACAATTAACTGTAATGAAATCCTTGTTGTTGGAAGAAATCTGACTGATGGATATGCGGGTGATGCGCTTGGTAAGGGCAATTCAGCGATTTATCTTACAAGACAATCACAGGTTGATAAGTTTGAAAATAACATTATTGATGCTCAAAATTGTGAAATAATTACTAATTTAAGTTCACAAATTTCAAAAATAAATTCTAACGCGTTTGTTATCTCAAACAATAACTATGGCCTATACTTTGATGAGAATGGAAAACTGATTTCAGGCATTATAAAAACTGGAGATGGGATATTATTTAAAAATTTCACAGATTCAAAAGTAATGAATATTGATGTTTCAGTTTTAATGAAACCATATTCTCACTTAAATGATTTTGGAGCTATTTTAATATTGTCTAATGGGTCTGATAAATCAGTAATCACAGGATTTGATTTCAATAGTGCAAATATTATATTAAAGAACGTTTCAGATATAACAATTACTTCAAATAATTTCATAGATTCAAAAATCACAGATGAACATGGTTTGAATAACAGAATTTCAAACAATTCATTTGAAGTTAAAGGGGAATCCATAATCTTTAATGGATGTTTGAATGATACTTTTGAGTCAAATGAGTTAAATGTCAATTCAACTGATGCCGTAATTATTCTTATCAGTAAATCAAAGGAAACCAATATATTGAATAATTCCTTTGATGCTGTGGGGTCCAATTTCAAGATAATTTCTTCAGTTTCATCTTACGCAAGCAAAATTTTCGGTAATGTCATCTGCATCAATGCAACTGACGACGCTTATCTTTATTTTGCAAATAATGTGTCTGATGATAAAATTTATAATAACAATGTATTGATTAATAGTTTGAACGGCAATCCTATTGCTATTTATTATGATAACTCGTCAGATAATGAAATCAAGTTCAATAGAATTGTTTCATCATCAAAAGAAGGTCAGGACTATGCTGTTGTAATTGTTTCAGAAAACAACACAGTTACAAATAATTATTTGACTTCATCAAACGGATTTAAAAGAGGTGATGATGCGGTTAAAGCCATAAACAATACAGTTCAGGATAATGTCCCTGTTGTCATTTATGTATCTGTGAACGGCACTGCCAATGGAAATGGAAGCTTTGACAATCCTTATCCAACAATCAAGAAAGCAATTGAAAAATGTTTAAGCGGAGCGATTATATACGTACTGCCTGGAATGTATAATGAATCAAACATTACTGTTGATAAGAATGTTACATTAACAGCCATTAATATGGAAGGAAACACTTACATTAACGCTTTAAACAGCCAGCTATTCAATATTAAGAAAAGAGGAATTTTGTCTGTAAATTCCCTGAAAATATTCAACGGATTCAGTGTTGAGGGAGGATCACTTTTTAACAATCTGGGAACACTAATGATTAATAATTCCCTAATCTACAATTCATCTTCTTATTATGACAATTCAAACCCAGTATTTTCATACAAAGGCAAGTACAATAAATATGAGATGTACAGCTATAACTGTTCAGATTTGGGTGTTGGTGGTGCCATTCTTAATCGTGGAGAGCTATTCATAAGTTCATCTACACTTTATGATAACTTTGCACATAAGGGTGGGGCTATTGCTGATTTTGGTAAAACCACTATTAAAAACTCATTAATATGCAATAACACAGGTGTCCACGGTGGGGCCATTTATACAAATTCCAACAGTGGATTTATCATTGAAGACTGTGAATTTAAAGACAATTTGGCTATTCAAACACTTGATTTCTGCTCCATTAAAAAAATCATTTATCAGGAATATCCTAACCTTGCAGGATTGAGATATAGATATCTGTCAACATGTGAGGTTTTGCCTGGAATGGGTGGCGCAATATTTTCCAACACTGTTTTAAACATTAACAATTCATTGTTTGACAGTAATACCGCTAAATATGGTGGTGCAATAGCGTATGACAGCAACATCTTAACAACTCAAAACTATTATTCATCACATAATTTGGATTACTCTTGGGGAGGTGGAAAAATAGTATATTCTCCAACTTCTATTTTAAACATTGAAAATTCAGTATTTACAAACAATGAAGCTAAAAACACTTCTTGCGGTAACTTGAGCATGTTGGTGGATGACAGGTATGGTGGAAGCCTATATAATATTCATGCAGAGGGAGGGGCCATTTTTGGAGCTTTAAGTCAATTTAATTTGTATAATGATACTTTTATGCATAATCTTGCTGAAAGCAATGGGGGTGCAATATGTGTCCAGTCACTCAACTCATCAATTGAAAAATGCATATTTAGTGATAACCGTGCCGGTGAACAGGGTGGTGGATTGGACATATTCGGTAACTTTGAAATATTCAACACTGAAATAGTCAATAATTCCGCAAAATATGGTGGGGCTCTTCAATATACTTCATATTCATCATATGGTCATGTGGAAAACAATGCGGACATGTTCAATGTAACCGTCGCTGGAAATAATGCGCTGGAATATGGTGGAGCATTTATTGTTGGGGGAAATTTTGCAATTAAAAATTCCAATATATATGACAATACCGCTCCGAGAGGTTCCACATTTTCCGGAAGGTATGGAGTTTCAGGAAGTTCAAAGATTGATGCCCGTGGAAACTGGTGGGGATCAACTGGAGGGCCTGATGATTCGGTATTCATGCAAGAAAATATTAGATTTAGAACATGGTCCGGTCAAAGAATAGACTGGGAATCTGTTGTGGTCAATGGTAATGGAAATTCTGGAAACAATCCAAATAAAGGCAATGGAGACTCACAGCAGTCAACTCCTTCTTCAACAGGTTCCGGTACACATACTGGATCCACATTGACTGGTGATACTCTATCATCTCAGGGCACTGGTTCAAATGGTTTTAATTTCAATGGAAACTGGCCAAGCGGAAACAACAATGGAAATTGGGGTGGAAACTTCGGTGATGGTGATGGTGTAAGTCCATATGAATCATCAGGAAACAGTAGAACTTCTGTCAATGGTAATACTGTAAATCCGAATAGTTTAAGCAAATCCAACAGTTCAAGTGTTAATAATTTGGCTTCTGTGGGAATGACAGCTAATGCGGCGGATTCTTCCTCAAGTGCTCAGTCTTCATCAAGCGAGGGCGGAAGCGGTGAAGGTGGAAAAGCATATGAAATAACTAAAGAAGTCAAAAAAGAAATAATCGATGAGGATTTATCAATTTTCAATGTTCTGTTTATTTTACTGTGGATTTTCTTGTTTATCGGATTTTATAGAAAATATCGTGCAGAAAATAATTAACTGTTCAAAATTTTTCCTTTTTTTACAAAATTCTTGTTAATTTTAATTATTTTTTAAAATTCTTTACTCAAATTAAATTTAAAAATATTTAAATATATTTTATCTCATATATATTAATGTGTTAAATATTTGAGATTTTAGTTTTAGTGTAATATTTAATACTTTAAAAAAATTGTTGAGGTAACAAAAATATGAAAGATTATAAGATATTATTGATATCTTTTGTATTGCTAGTCTTCATGATTGGCGCTGTAAGTGCAACATCTGTCGAAGATGCAACTGTTGAGGCTCAAATGCCTCCAATTGTTGTTATTGATGATGATCCGATTGTTGTTATTGATGATGATCCGGTTGTTATTGATGATGATCCGGTTGTTATTGATGATGATCCGGTTGTTATTGATGATGATCCTGTTGATGTAGAAGTTGATACAAAAGATATTTATGTAAGTGATGCCGGTGATGATTCAAATACTGGTTCAGAAGAAAGTCCTTATGCTACAATTGGAAAAGCTATTTCTGATGTTAATGCATCAAATATAGCTACTATTCATATTGGAGAAGGAACTTTCATTTCAGATGACGATTCAAACTTTAACATTCAACTGTTGCATAAAAGTAACGGCGGTAGTTTAACTTTCATTGGTGCTGGTGCGGATAAAACATTTATTGATGGTCAATCTGCATTCAGATTTGCTACATTTGGTTATAATACTAACATTACAATAAAAGATATTTCTTTTATTAATTTTAAACAGGGTAACGGTGCGGTTATTTCTAATAATGGTGGTATTTTAACTATTGAAAATTGTGTTTTTAAAGATGTTTATTCCACCGGCCATCAAGGTGGAGCAATTTATATGACTAATAATAATGGTGTTTTAACAGTTAAAGATTCATCATTTATTTCATGCTCTGCAAACGGTCAAAATAATTGGCAAGCTGGTGGTGGAGCAATTTATGCTCGTAATATTGATAGTTTGACTTTAATAAATAATAATTTTATTGCTACAAGCATTGTTAGGGGAAGTGGTGTTGCAGTTTATTCCAATTCCAAAACATATATTGATGGAAATAAGTTTATTAATTTAACTGGAACCAATGATGCATCTATTTTTGTAAATGATTTAAAAGGTTCTACAATTTGTAACAATCAGTTTATTAATTGTTCTAATCCGTCCACAACTTATTCAATTGTAAATATTGCTTATGGTAGCAGTACCATGAAAAATAATACATTTATAAACTCAACTAATTCTGTTGGAAATATTTATTCAACAGGAACTATAAATGGATTAAATTTCACTATTGATGAGGATTTAATAGATGTGGGCAATGATGAAATCAACAATGGCGTTTATGTTTCAGTTAATGTAACTGATGATATGGGAAATATTGTTAAAATAAGTTCATTTAAACTTAATTTTGTAAACGAAAACAATACTTATACTTTCAATCCTTCTTCTAGAAATGGAAAATTCTATTTTAACTTTAATTCAATGCCTGAAGTTGGAATCTATAATGTAACTATTACAAGTGGTGACACTACTAGTGATGCTTTATCAACTGCTGATATTCACTATTCTAATGAAATTGTTGATTTATATGTGTCTCCTGAAGGTGCTGATGAGAATAATGGTACCATAAATTCTCCATTTGCAACAATTCAACATGCAGTGGACGTTGGTTTTGAAAAAACATTCAATGTGGCTATTCATTTACTCAAAGGAACTTATTCTGGTGAAGGCAATGTGGAAATAACAATTGCAAATAAAGGCACTCTTCAAATTTTAGGTGAAAAATATGGTGAAACAATAATAGATGGAAATGAGGAAACCTGGTTCTTCCATATTTCCACAGAATCTACTCTTAAAAATCTAAAATTTGTTAATGGTTATGGCGACTCATTAATTACTGGAAATGAAAAGGTTAGTTTAATTGACTGTATTATGGACAGTAATAATGGTGAAGGTTCTTCAATTTTATCTAATGTAAATATTGATAATTTAACATTTACAAATAATAAAGGACATTACTCCATTTCAGCTCAGAACATAAAAGCAATTAATTCTTATTTTGCAAACAACACAAATGAATATGGACCTGGTGGTGCTATTGCTATTGAAAATTGGATCAGTCTAACTAAAATTGAAAATTGTAAGTTTATCAATAACACTGCAGGTGAAACCGGAGGTGCTTTATATTGTGGAGATGCTTATGGAATTTCAATTGAAAACTGTTACTTTGATGGAAATTATGCTCCGAACGGTGGTGCAATATTCAATCCAGCTCAGGGTATTGTAACTGTAACCAACACTACTTTTATAAACAATAAGGCTGATGTGAATGGTGTATTTGGTGGTGTGGATAGTTCTATGTCTTTCATTTCTCCTGCATTGAAGTTTAATGATTGTAGATTCATTAACAATTCAGCTACTAAAGCGGCTGTTTCCACTATAAAAATAGGAATATTTGAAGGTTGTTCATTTATAAATAATACTGCGGATTATGGTGGAGTATTTGTTCTATTGCCATATGCCATTGAACCTGAAAATCCAGTATTCATTGATTATGAAACTGAAGAAATAATTGATTCTTTAGAGTTAAATGATGTTATTTTTGAAAATAATATTGCAAGAATCAACGGTAAAGATATTTATCTTGAAAAGCATAACTATTGGGAGGGAGATGAGTATTTAAAATATGCTATTCCTTTAACCATCACATTCAATGATTTAAATGTCACTTCACTTGTGGATGATTTGACCGCAAATGTTTCTGGTCCATGTGGAACAGTAATAGGCTCTTTCTATGATTTGATTTTTGAATTGAATGGAAGTAAAGTGGGATCTGCAAAAATTAATAATGGTGTTTCAATATTAAATTATGCAGGTTTTGATGATGGGGAATATGTCTTATCAGGAAATACTTATTTGGTTAATCCTGAAAATGTAGTAAACGATGCTAAAGTCATTGTTAAATTGGAAAATGTTTTAGACCATGTTGAGTTTTGGGTTTCTCCTGAAGGCAGTGATGAAAATGGAAATGGAAGTGAATCTAATCCATTTAAATCAATTTCACATGCCGTTGCAGAAGCAAGTAAAAACTGCCGCAATATTACAATTCATTTAACTGAAGGTAATTTTGCTGGCGCTTTAAACACAGCTTTAAGCTTATCTTCCATGAACAATATCGTATTGGCTGGTGCTGGCGTAGACAAAACTATCATTGATGGTGAAAACACAACTTACTTTGCCACAGTCACTGATGGTAAAAACAAAGTAATTATTTCAGACTTAACTATAAAGAATATGTTGCCTGATAACAGACAGTCTCAAGTCATTGATTCTGCATCTCCTATAACTGTTGATGAAGGTGCAAATCTCCTATTGGATAATGTCGAATTAAGTGATAATCATGGTGGAGATGCTATTATTGTAAACAATGGTAATTTAACTATTGCCAATTCAGTAATTACCAAAAATGGTATTTCTTTAAGAGGACTTATTATTGGTGGAAATATTTTTATCGATAACTCTACAATTTTTGACAATTATGTCTTCACTGGATATAGAGAGGTAAGTTTTATACAAGCACAAAGTGTTATTGTAAATAATACTAGTTTTAAAGATAATTATTTAATAATTCAATATCCAAGTAATCCTAATTTTGTATTAATTAAAGCAACTGACGTTATTATTGAAAATACAAATGTGACAAATGATGGAGATAATGAATCATTGATTAATTTGGGCATAGTTGATAAGTCAATTAGTTTCAACCCAGCATTATCTATTTCAGGTAATATTAACATGACAAATACTAACATGGTCAATAACTTCAAAGGAAAAATTTACACTATAGAATCAATGTCTCAATTATTTTATCCATGCGCTTTAAATGATTATGGGGCTATGACTTCTATTTTAAATGTATATAATTCCTCATTTGTTAACTTCAGATACATTTGGATGGCAAACGGATATTGTGACTTTAAATATAACTTTGATGGTTGTGTATTTAAAAATATAACTTATCTGGCACATAGCCGTACTGTTGGTCCGGACACTGAATATAACATTTCCAATTCAGTATTCCTATTTGATGGTGATGTTATAATTAACCAACAACGTTTTGAAGATACAGTTGTTCCAAATGTTAACTTCAACAATAACTACTGGGGAAATAACTCCAAACCTACTGTTTATTTCTTAGGTAACATGGGTATTAAGGATGAGACTTACAGTCCGGACACTTGGATTGTTTTATATTCTGAAGATGAGCAAACTGTTATTAAGAACTTGACTGATGGTGAAAACATTACTGCTTACACTGGTAATGCTCCTATCCGTACTGATTATGCTGATAACAATGGTGCTCTTGATTATGCTGTTGTTTTCGGTCCTGTCGGTTACCTGTTCACTACTGATGATGATAAAAATGTAATCTTCAACCCTGAAGATGCAATGTATCCGTTTGAAGCTGCAGACCCTATGGATTACAGAACTCCTTCTGTTATCACAATAACCGGACTCTCCGGTGATTTGGGTATTGTCGGTGTATTGGTTGATCCTGTAGGCAATCCTATTGCAAATGCCACTATCGCTTCATTTGTCAACGGTGAAAATGTTGCTAACGTAACTACTGATGAAGATGGTGCTTTCACTGTTAAAGGTATTAAAAACGGTGTTTTAACAATCTTGTTCAACGGTACTGTTGATTACTTCGATACTGAGTACAACTTGACTTTCGCAAATGCGGGCAAAACCACAAAGTCTTTCATTAACCTCGACACTGTTGAGTCCGATTTGGCTATAAGAGGTACTTTGGTTGATGATGAAGGAAATCCTATTGCCAATGCTACAATTACATATGCTGTAAACGGTGCAAACGCTACTGAAGTCACCACTGATGATAATGGTGTTTTCACTGTTCAGGGTGCTAGTGATAGTATTATAAGCATTGATTTCAATGGAAATGATGCATTTGACGCTTCTAACATTAACATTACCTTGAAAAATCTCTCTCCTGTAAGGCAAGCTACTTTATTTAACAGTAGTGACTTCACACAATATTCTTGTGATTTCTACGAAGGAGAACGTGGTGGAAACTTCACATTCCAACTTGTAGATGAGATGGGTAATCCTATTGCAAACAAAACCATCTACATCGGTTACAACGGTGTAACATTAAATAGAACCACCGATGAAAACGGTTTTGCAAATGTTCAGATTAACCTCAAAAACGCAGGTCTATACACCTTTGTAATAGTATTCCTAGGCGATGAAGACTACAACGCAACCATGGCTGTACACAAGGTTAACATTGAAAAGAAAACAACTTCAATTTCTGCAAGCGCAAAAACATTTAAGGCTACTGCAAAAACCAAAAAATACACAGTAACCTTAAAAACCATCAAAGGATCATCCATCGATGGAAAAACATACCTTGCAAAAGGCAAAAAAGTTACCCTACAAATCAATGGTAAAACCTACACAGCAAAAACCAACGCTAAAGGTCAAGCAACATTCAGCCTAAAAATAACTAAAAAAGGCAAATTCACTGCTAAAGTTTCATTTGCCGGTGACAATACTTACAAGGAAGCAAACAAATCAGTAAAATTAACAATCAAATAGAAAGGAAATCAAATTCCTTTCTAACTTTTTTCTTTTTTTCACATTAACGGTTGATTTTTCATTTTTAAAGCTAAATTCAACTGCTTGATATATATCCCGGTTTTCATTTGACTTTTAAAACGGCAATGCCTAATGTTAATGTAATCTTCGATTAAAAATATTATAGCTTTCATGTTTTCTTTCATAATTATCAACTGTATCTTTTTTTATAATGAAGTATCTTTTCGTTGAATTTTAGTTGCTAAATATGATATATAAGTGCTCAATTTAGGTTTAATTTTTTGCATAACTGTTGATAAATATGACATAAACATTGGACAGTTAAATAATTTTTAATTATATTCTTAAAAATTTTTAAAATCTTCAATATTTTTTCAATAATATGGATTAATATTCAGTTTTTGTAAAAAAAATTAGATAATATTAAATAATGTTAAAAATATAATTCATATTATAATTGGTGAAAATTATGAAAACGAAATTTTTAATACTGGCAGTTTTTGTCATGATTCTCTGCTGCACAACGGCGGTAAGCGCCGCAGAAAACAACATGACAGAAGTTGCACTTGAAGATGCAATTGACGATTCAGGCGATGAATTGTCAATAGAAAATACTGAAATTTTAAAGGACGATGAAGACAATCGAATTGATGCTGAAATTAATGTAACAATGCCGAATAACATGAAGTCAGGCGGATGGTATGAAATTAATGTAACAATGCCTGTGGATGCGGATGCTTATATAGATGTTTATTATGAAGACTCAGAAGAATTTATTTCAGATACGTATATTGAAGAGGGTAGAGGCCAATTTAGTTTCAATCCTCCCGAAATGGGCGGTCATTATTTAAGACTCAATTATTACGGAAATGAAATTTATAATCCTAAGGTATATGATATTCAGTTTGATATAAGTAATTATACATTAAGTATTAAAGATGACCGGGTGGAATACAGTCAAAACATATTGGTATATTTATACTCTCCTAGAACATTTGACGGTACTGTTGAGGTAACAATCAACAATAAGAAATATGAAACTCAAAAGGGGTATGAAAATCTGTATTTTTATGTAAATGGGGATGATTTGAAACTTGAAGACAATCACGTAAACATTTACTATAAAGGGGATGAAAATTTCGCTCCAATCAGTAGATACATCTTTATTTATGTATAATAGGTCAACCTTTAATATCAGTCTTGAAATTCCAGGAAACATCAAGGCACCGGGGGAAAGTCTTTTTAATGTAACCATTTCCGATAAAAATCTCAATCTGACTGTTTTTGAGAATTATGATCCTTGGGATGGATACGGAAATGAAATTGAAATAATCAATGGTAAAGGAACATTTTCAAAATATTTCTGGAATATGGGTCAATACGAAATAAGTATAGATTTTACGGGAAATGAGGATTATAAGCCGGTTCATAAATCTTTCACTGTTTTCATATCAAATTATACAATTAATGTATATAATATCACATACTCTCCAGATGCTAATGAAATCTATTTTGAGGTTCCAGATTCTTTTGAGTATGATTTTAATGTAACAATGGATGGAAAACCCTACACGGCTAAGTTTGATGGGGAAGAAAGAGGGGCGCATTACATTGCGGTTGATGATTTAACCTACGGTAAACATGAAGCAAACATCTACTTTGAAGGTAAAGATCAATTCCATGAATTAAATGTAACTAAAACTTTTTATGTAAAATCTGAAATTGGATTGACAGATTCGGTTATTGATTGGAACACCAGTGGTGGATTTTACATTGATTTGCCTGCTGACGCTACAGGTGAGCTAGTCGCATATAGATATGATTATGAAACCAAACAATGTGGAGAAAGATTAGGTTCAGTTGAAATAACTGAGGGTCAGGGATTTTTAAATTTAGGAAATTGGAGCATAGGTGAATATTGCCTTCACGTAACCTATGAAAACGGTAACTATGCTGTTGAACCTATATCTACGGATGTTAATGTTCGCCCGCAGATTACCTATTCTAATTATGTTTTTGATAAAAATAATGCAAAAGTTAAAGTTAATGCTGATGGAGGTAATCTGACTGTTTATGGAAATGGAGGTAAGCAGGTTGGATTTGTACAGGTCAACGGACCAACCAACATTTCAATTAATATGGGCAATTACAATTATTTTGAAATAGTTTATTTAAAAGACAATTATGAATATCGCATTGATTTTGAAATTACAGTCATAGATTTAAGTGTAAACTTCAACAAGTCCCTGCCAAAATTCGCCAATGGATTCAGAGTCTATTCAGATGATTCATGTCATTTTGACTATTATTTTGATGGAAATTATAAAGGTGAGTATGATATTGACGAGTACTGGCAAGGTTATGTAAATATTCCTTTTGATGAAGGCGATTTGACCCTCGATGAACACACCATCGAGTTGAAGTTTGGTGATGAAAGCAAAAAAATAACTTTCACAGTTTTTGATGCTAATATCTCTGTTCCAACATATTTCTTTAAAGGACAGGATTCTAATCTAATCATTCAAATGCCTGAAGAGATGGGAGGAAATGTCACAGGTTATTTAGGTACCTATGATGATTGGGAAAGTGATACTATTACGTATTCTCAATTTTTCTCTCAAAATGTTACAGATGAACCTATTATTGTTTCTTTAGATGACTTGAAGGCCGGTTACAGGAACATTAAATTGGTTTATGACAATGGCGAAACTACTTTTGAAAATTATTATGTTATAAGAGTTTTAGACATGGATATAAGCATAGAAAACAACACAGTTATTTCAAGTAGTACTTCAGGCTTTAATTACAACGTATATGGGTATTATGATAGTATTGAATATAGTTTCGATAATCAATATAAAGGTACTTATGATTATAGTGGCACTATCAGTTTCGACCAGGGTGATTTAATCGATGGAAATCACACAATTGAGTTTAAAGTCCGCACAGATGATGGAACTGAGCTGTCTAAAAAAATCACATTCTATGTTTTATCATTAAATGTAACAATTCCGAATTATGTTCAAAAACGTGAGGATGCATTTATTGCTGTTAAAGTATCTGATAAATCCCCAGCCAATGTAACTGCATACCTGACAGACTCTGGCAATCCTGAAAAGATTGAATCTGCTCAACTCAGTGATGGGCAAGCTAATATTTCTTTAAATCAGTTAAGCTCCGGCTACCATAATATTAGAGTAGTTTATGAAGGAAGTGAATTCAATGTCACTCAAGACGTTTCTACAACCATTTTGGACATTTCAACTTCAATTGAAAACAATACTTCAATCATGTCAAATACAGAATATTTATATGTTAATTTTGATGCATATTTTGCAGGTAATATAGTTTTCAAGTTTGACGATGTTGAAAAACAGGTATATGATCATGTATATAATATTCAAATTCCGTTGTTTGACTGTGATTTAAGCCAAGGAGTTCACACAATTGATCTTATATTGTCCTGGGAAGGAGGATCCATTTCCAAAAAAATAGTGTTTAACACAACTGATGTTTTGATTGAAATTCCACAGGAAATTGCAAAAAATTATAATCCGCAAGGTATTCCAACTTATGCTACTGTTTATTTAAATAACGATGCGGCAGGTAACGTTACTGTATTTGCTGACGGAAACCAGCTTTCATATTATGTTGTTTATGGATATTCAGTGTATGTTTATTTAACTCAGTTGGATGTTGGAGAGCATGATATTGAGATAATTTACTCCGGTGATGGTAATTATCCAAAAACAGTAAAATCTGAAAAAATAAACGTTGTTTATGTTCAGGCTATTGAAAATACCTATTTAACATATGGCATTGATGATTTAAGAATTGTTCTTCCATCCACCGATGGTGTCATTGTAAAAATTGATGGAAATGAAACAGATTACACTATAGTGGATTCCAATCACATTCTCGTTTCCAAATCTGTTCTTGATATTGGAAATCATAATGTCATTGTTGAAAACAGCAATGGTGAAATGGATTTAGGCATTTTTAATGTGGTGGCTAATTTCCAATTTGATTATCAAAAGCAATCTGTCAGTTTAATTTTACCTGAAGATGCAAACGGTACAATGCATGTTGAAATTGTTAGATATGATCCTAATACTTATGAGGAACTTGAAGTTGTAAAAACAGTTAATGTGTCTCTTGTTGACGGTAAAGCGATTTTTGAAAATGATTTAATTCCGGATTATTACATAGTTAAAGCAAGTTATGTAAATGGGAATTATGATGTGTCTCCAAATAGTGCATATATGGATTCTCAATATAGGTACGATATAGATAAATCCATAATATATTCAAATGAAACCGCTTCAATCACATTCATGAGTAAAGAAAATATAGGAAAACTTCGAGTTGAAACTTCTCACAGTAATAAGTGGAATGAAATATTTGTTCCTATTGTGGACAATAAGGCAAATTTAACATTGTCCGGCCTGGAATATGGACATTATACTTTCACATTATATCATGTTGTTGATGATAATTATTATCAACTGGGCACATTAACTTTGGATGTTATCAGATATGATATTGACTTTGATTTGAAAAGTGAAGACATTAATGATGGTGAAACCGCATTTGCAAATATAACATTACCTGATGATGCAAAAGGAAATGTTTCATTATTCGTTGATGGAAAACTGATTGACATACTTGATGCAAATTCAACAATCAGCATCCCATTGGAAAACTTGACTGTTGGAGCACATACACTTGAATTCAGATACTCTGGAGATAATAAATACCTGGATAATTCAAGCATGAAGCCAATTATTGTAAACGCACTCAAGTCAGATTCAAGCATTAATGCTACAGACTGTGAAATAACTGAAGGACAAACTGCTGTCATTGAAGTTAATGTAACTGAATCTGCAAAAGGATTTGTATTAGTTGATGTTGACGGTAAAAAATACTATGGAAATATTGTCGACGGTGCAAGCGAAATAAGAATTGACAATCTTAAAGAAGGAACCTATACTGCAGTCGTAACCTATTCTGGAGACGACAAATATAAAAATTCATCCACTGAATCATCAATTAAAGTCAAAGCTCTAGCAGATTCTAATATTGATATTGATGTTTCTCCATTGGTTGCTGGCGAGTCTGCAGCTGTCAGTGTTAAAGTAAATGGTGCTGACGCTCCTGTGATTGTTACTGTCAATGGTGTTGAAACTAAGACTATTGATAAGGTTTCAGCTATTACATATACTGTTACTGCTTCATTTGCAGGTAATGCTACTCATAAGGCTAACAGCACAACTGAAACTTTCACTGCTTCCAAATTAGATTCTGAGATTAATGTTACTGTAACTGCAGGTAAAGCCGGTGAAATATCAGTCATTGAATTTAATGTTACTGAAGGCGCTACAGGTACTGTAATCATTAATGTAAACGGAACTAAATATGCTGCTGATGTCGATGATGGTAGATTGGAAATTGTTTTAGGTGAGGGCAGTTATTCTGTTGTTGCTAATTACGCAGGTGACGATAAATACAATGATGTGGTATCTGATTTAAAAACTCTTGATGTTGAATACAAATTACCAGAAAATATTACAATAGTCATTGATGACGCTGAATACAGTATTACTCCTGTGAATGGCACTACTGTTAATACACCACTGCCTGACGAACTTCAAGAGGCTAAAGACAATATCACTAATTTAACTGAACAATTAGATGTTGCTAAGGCTAATGCTTCTGCGTTGAAGGATGATTTGGATGTTGCTAAGGCTAATGCTTCTGCGTTGAAGGATGATTTGGATGTTG
>NZ_SUTM01000002.1:29934-30241 GCF_015062935.1 Methanobrevibacter sp.
TAATGCTTCTGCGTTGAAGGATGATTTGGATGTTGCTAAGGCTAATGCTTCTGCGTTGAAGGATGA
Source organism: Methanobrevibacter sp. (assembly GCF_015062935.1). Lineage (NCBI taxonomy): Archaea > Methanobacteriati > Methanobacteriota > Methanobacteria > Methanobacteriales > Methanobacteriaceae > Methanobrevibacter > Methanobrevibacter sp. The sequence continues at coordinate 30,001 of NZ_SUTM01000002.1, forward strand.
TTTGGATGTTGCTAAGGCTAATGCTTCTGCGTTGAAGGATGATTTGGATGTTGTTAAGGCTAATGCTTCTGCGTTGAAGGATGATTTGGATGTTGCTAAGGCTAATGCTACTAAGTTGGCTGATGATCTTGCTGATGCTAATGCTAGGGTTGGTAATTTGACTGGTGAGTTAGCTAATGCTACTGATAGGATTGCTGATTTGACTGAACAGTTAGATGATGCTAATGCTAGGGTTGGTAAT
>NZ_SUTM01000002.1:30251-173376 GCF_015062935.1 Methanobrevibacter sp.
GTGAGTTAGCTAATGCTACTGATAGGATTGCTGATTTGACTGAACAGTTAGATGATGCTAATGCTAGGGTTGGTAATTTGACTGGTGAGTTAGCTAATGCTACTGATAGGATTGCTGATTTGACTGAACAGTTAGATGATGCTAATGCTAGGGTTGGTAATCTAACTGAGCAGTTGGCTGATGCTAATAAGACTATTGAGGATTTAACACGTCAATTAGAAGAAGCTTTAGCTAATAAGACTAAAACTGTTGTTGTTGATGGTGTTGAGTATCCTATTGACTATGTGAATGGTACTGCTGTTGTTAATACCAATAAGACTGAAATGTTAAGCGCTGAATTTGATAAAATTACTGTTTCCGGTTCCAACATTGATGCTGTTTTAGTTGATAGTGAAGGAAAACCTGTTGCAGGTGCTACAATTGCATATAAGGTAAACGGTGTTGAATCAAATATCACTACTGATGATGACGGTAGGTTTATGTTGAAAATCGCTCCTAATTCCATTGTGGAAATATCTTATGCAGGAAGCGAGACTGTTGCACCGGTTAATGTCTCTATTAACTTACAGGGTCTTGCTCCTGTAAGACAAGCTACTTTATTTAACAGTAATGACTTCTCACAATATGCTTGTGATTTCTACGAAGGAGAACGTGGTGGAAACTTCACATTCCAACTCGTTGATGAGATGGGTAATCCTCTTGCAAACAAAACCATCTACATCGGTTACAATGGTGTAACATTAAACAGAACAACTGATGAAAACGGTTTTGCAAATGTTCAGATTAACCTCAAAAACGCAGGTCTATACACCTTTGTAATAGTATTCCTGGGCGATGAAGACTACAACGCAACCATGGCTGTACACAAGGTTAACATTGAAAAGAAAACAACTTCAATATCTGCAAGCGCAAAAACATATAAGGCTACTGCAAAAACCAAAAAATACACAGTAACCTTAAAAACCATCAAAGGATCATCCATCGATGGAAAAACATACCTTGCAAAAGGCAAAAAAGTTACCCTACAAATCAATGGTAAAACCTACACAGCAAAAACCAACGCTAAAGGTCAAGCAACATTCAGCCTAAAAATAACTAAAAAAGGCAAATTCGCTGCTAAAGTTTCATTTGCCGGTGACAATACATACAAGGAAGCAAACAAATCAGTAAAATTAACAATCAAATAGAAGGGAATCAAATTCCTTTCTAACTTTTTTCTTTTTTTCACATTTGACCAAATTTATATAACTACTTTTTTTCGGTGTTCATTTCAAGGAAAAAATCTTTGGATTGAAAAATAACAATGCAATATTTAACAATTTATATATAATAATTAAGACATAAACAATATAGACTAGTAATAATATGTAAAATCTAATTATTATAATGAGAATTTACACATGATATTGGTGATAATATGAATGAAATAGGTAGGACATTTACATCAGAGTCTGTAACTCAAGGGCACCCTGATAAGGTTGCGGATATAATTTCTGATGCAATATTGGATGCATATATGGCACAGGATAAAGATTCACATGTCGCTTGTGAAACTTGTGTAACAACCAATTTTTGTATGGTATTTGGTGAAATAACATCTAAAGCTCACATTTCAGATGAAGAAATCGAAAAGATCATAAGGGATACAATTATTGAAATAGGTTATGATAAGCCTGAACTGAAATTCGATGGTCACAGCTGTGAAGTTGTAAACAGGCTCCATGAACAGTCTGCAGATATCAATCAGGGTGTTGACCGTGGAGATGAGGAAACCGGTGCAGGAGACCAGGGTATGATGTTTGGTTTTGCAACCAATGAAACTGAATCATTAATGCCTTATCCGATTGACCTTGCACGTAAGTTAACCAATAAATTGACCGAGCTCAGGGAATCCGGTGAAATTCCATATTTAAGACCTGACGGTAAGGCACAGGTATCAGTCAATTATGACAAGGACGGAAATGTTGTTTCACTTGACGCAGTTGTACTGTCAACCCAGCATGACGAGTCAATGTCTGACAATCAGGAACAGCTTAAAGCGGACATTCGTGAAAAGCTCTTCAAGGCAGTCATTCCTGATGAACTCATGACTGAAGACACAAAAGAACACATCAACCCAACCGGCAAATTCGAAATAGGCGGCCCTCACGGAGATGCAGGTCTTACCGGACGTAAAATCATCGTCGATACCTATGGTGGATATGCAAGACATGGTGGTGGAGCGTTTTCAGGAAAAGACTGTACTAAAGTGGACAGAAGTGCATGCTACATGGCAAGATACATTGCCAAAAACATCGTTGCAAGCGGACTTGCTGAAAAATGTGAAATCCAATTGTCATATGCTATTGGAGTTGCAGAACCGACTTCAGTAATGGTAGACACTTTCGGAACCGGTGTTGAAGGCGTAGATTTCGAAAAGATTGTACGTGAAAACTTCAGATTGACTCCTGACGGAATCATCGAAACATTAGGTTTAAGGGACACTACCTACAAGCAAACCGCAAAATACGGTCACTTCGGTATTGAAGGTCTTCCATGGGAGAAAACCGACAAGGCTGAAGATTTGAAAAAATACATTTAAACAGGCAAAATTTTCCTCTTTTGAGGAATTTTCCATCTCTTTTTTTTAACATTAACGGCAGACATTTTAACATTTGGCTTTATTTTTCTTCTTTGATATATATCCCCATTTTCAGCATGCTTTCAAAATCACTTTCCCGAATGTTAATGTAATTCACGATTAAAATAATCATAGGTTTTATGTAAAACTATGGAAATAATCAATGAGTATTTCTTTTAAATCATACTTTGAACTTTTGCAGTTTATAATCAGGATTAATGTCCGGAATCCTGAAATGGGCAGTATAGATTTTCACTATTAATTTTGATTTTAATTTGTTATCCCTTGAAAATAATTCTAAATCCTTTCTTATTTTTAAAAATTTTCCAGATTCCCACAACCTTTATTTATTATCTAAAACAAAAAGATATATATTATAAATTTTTATTTACTTAGATTATTTTAATTATTTGAGGAGTTACAATGCCAATAGAAGAGGCAGAAAAGTCATACGACCATGGAAAAATAGAAAAGAAAGTTCAGAAATTCTGGAAAGAAGAAGAAACTTTCAAAAAAGTAAACGAGCTTAGAGAAAAAGGTCCTAGATACTCATTTTTGGACGGACCACCATACTGCAGCGGAAAAATCCACTTAGGTACCGCCTGGAACAAGGTCATCAAGGACTCATACCTTAGATACAAGTCCATGAACGGATTCAGCCTAAGGCGTCAGGCAGGATGGGACATGCACGGGCTACCTATTGAAAACAAGGTGGAACACCTCATGGACATCCAATCCAAGCAGGACATTGAGGAAAACATTGGAATTGACAAATTTGTCGACAAATGCAGAGAATTTGCAATCGAAAACAAGATAGCTATGGAAAAGCAGTTCGACCAGCTTGGTGTTTGGATGGACTGGGACGACCCGTACATGACACTTGATCCAAAATACATGGAATCCTCATGGTGGACACTTAAAAGGGCAAACGAACAGGGATTACTTGTAAATGACCAGAGAGTAATCAGCTGGTGTCCTCACTGCGGAACCGCTCTGGCCGCAGCTGAAATAGAATATGAGGAAAAGGTTGACCCTTCCATATTCATCAAATTCCCGGTAACCGGCGAAGAGAATACCTATTTCCTGGTATGGACAACAACTCCATGGACACTACCTGCAAACCTTGCAATCTGTGTAAATCCTGAATTTGATTACGTTTACGTTTCAAAAGACGGTGAAACCTACATCATAGCCGAAAACCTCATGGAAGCGGTTTTAGGAAAACAAATCAAAATCCACAGAACCAAAATCCCTGCCGAATCTGAAGATGAAGAGGACAAAGTCATCGAAGAAGAAGAGGTAATGTATGACATCATTAAAACAGTAAAAGGTGAAGACCTCGTTGGAATGGCTTATGATTATATTTTAGCAGATGAAATTCCAAAACAGATGGAATTCGATTCAGAAATTGAAAAGGTTCACACAATCCTTCCTGGAGACCATGTAGAGCTCGGCGAAGGTACAGGTCTTGTACACACAGCACCAGGACACGGTCCGGACGACTTTGAAGTCGGTCAGAAATTCGGTCTTCCTATATTCTGTCCTGTTGGCGAAGACGGATGCTTCACACAGGATGCAGGTAAATACGACGGCAAGTTCACAAAAGAGGAAAACGACCAGATCATTGAAGACCTCCAGACCAAAAACCTCATGTACAGGGTAGAAACCATTGAGCACAGATACGGTGTGTGCTGGAGATGCAAAACCCCTATCATATACAGGGCAACCAAACAGTGGTTTTTAAAAGTGACTGACATCAAGGACAAAATGCTTGATGAAATCGACAAGGTTGAATGGGTACCTAAATGGGCCGGAGAAGGAAGGTTCCATGACTGGGTTGACAACGCACGTGACTGGACAATTTCCAGACAAAGATACTGGGGTATACCTATTCCTATATGGGAATGTCCTGACTGCGGAGAGCTTAAGGTAATAGGTTCTCTCGACGAGCTTAAAAAAGAATCCTTAAACGAAATCAACGTTTCAGATTCCGAACTTATCCACAGGCCGTATGTTGATGAAGTTGAAGTCAAATGTGACAAATGCGGCTCTACAATCAAAAGAATTCCTGATGTGCTGGACGTATGGATCGATTCCGGTGTAGCCGGATGGGCATCACTCTACTATCCTGAAGAAAAGGAAAAATTCGAAGACTGGTTCCCATATGACTTCATTACAGAAGGCCACGACCAGACAAGAGGATGGTTCTACTCACAACTTGGTACAGGAGTAATTTCAATGGGTAAAAGTCCATATCAAAAAGTATTGATGCACGGTTTTGTTCTCGATGAAAACGGAAACAAGATGTCCAAATCTCTAGGTAATGTTGTATCTCCTGAAGAAGTAATTGAAAAGTACGGGGCGGATGTTTTAAGATTCTACCTGTTATGGGCTTCAAAACCATGGGATGACCTCAAATTCGTTTGGGATGAACTTCTAAACGTCAACAAAATGATTAACATTTTATGGAACGTATATGTGTTCTCAACAACTTACATGTCTCTGGACAACTTCAATCCTAATGAAATCACACAGGATGACATAATTTTAAGGGCTGAAGACAAATGGATTGTATCCAGAGCAAATTCACTGATTAAAGGCGTTGCAGAAGACCTTGACAATCTCTTCTTCCACAAGGCAACAAGAAAAATATATGACTTCATACTTGATGATTTGAGCCGCTGGTATGTAAGGCTCATCCGTGGAAGGACCTGGGTTGAAAGCGATGACCCTGACAAGTTAGGTGCTTATTACAGCCTGTACACAGCACTTGTCAAACTTATTACAGTATTATGTCCTATAGCTCCTCATGTATCAGAGGAAATCTATGAAAACCTTGTAAAAGGAGTAAACCCTGAAGCTCCTGAAAGCATTCACATGCTCGACTGGGAATATGACGGCGAACAGATTGATGAAGCTCTTGAAGAAAAAATGGATGTTGTCCGTCAGGTAATCGACGCATCAATAAGGGCACGTGATATGGCACAGTACAAACTCAGATGGCCGGTATCAGACATTACCGTAGTGTCAGAAGATGAAGATGTTCTCAAAGCCATCGACGAGTTGAATGACATCATCAAAGATCAGTCAAATACCAAAGAAGTCATAAGCGCAAGCGTATTTGAAAAATTATCATACAATGCAAAACCTAACCTCAAGATATTGGGTCCAAAACTCAAAGGAGACATGGGCAAGGTAGTTAAAGGTTTAAAAACAGCTGACGGAAATGAAATCAAAGCTGAACTGGAAGCAAACGGAACAGTAACAATCGAAGGAATTGAACTGAACTCAGAAGAAGTACTGTTCGATTCAGAACTTCCGGATGACTTCGTATCCTCCGAATTCGACGGCGGAAACGTATTTGTAAATACTAATGTTACTCTGGAAATCAGACAGGAAGCTATGGCCCGTGAACTGATAAGAAGAATTCAGGACATGAGAAAAGACCTTGATTTGGATGTGGAAGCAAACATCAATGTCGACGTTGAAACTTCAGCACAGTTCAAGGACCTTATCGTACCTCAATCAGAAATCATATCTCATGAGGTCAGAGCAAAAAGCCTGATTATAACCGATACAGAAGAATGCAGTAAAGATTCTAAAGATTATACTAAAGAATGGGATATTGAAGGTGAAAAAGTAATTATTTCAATTAAAAATTAGGGTGTTTAACATGACTTTAGCTGATTCTGAAATTGAATATATCGAAGGAATCCTCGGCAGGAAAATGAATGAACTTGAAGAAGGAATGCTTGACGTAATGTTTTCAGAACATTGTTCCTACAAAAGCAGCAGGCCATTTTTAAGGGCATTTCCAACCGAAGGGGAAAACATTATTTTAGGTCCCGGTGACGATGCGGGACTGGTATCAGTAACCGACAAATATGCACTTGCTGTAGGAATGGAATCCCACAACCACCCGTCAGCAATCGAACCTTATGGTGGAGCGGGAACCGGTATCGGTGGAATATTGAGGGATATCATTTCCATGGGCGCAATGCCGATAGCTCTTCTCGATTCACTTAGATTCGGACCTCTTGAAGAGGATGAAAAATCAAGATACCTGTTTGAACATGTAGTAAAGGGAATTTCCGATTACGGAAATCGTGTTGGAGTTCCGACCGTTGCAGGTGAAATAGAATTTGACGAATCCTTCAGAACAAATCCGTTAGTAAACGTAATGTGTGTCGGACTTGTCGAAAAGGATAAAATCGTACGTGCACAGGCTCCAAACATAGGCGACGTATTCCTTCTAATGGGAGGAACCACTGGAAGAGACGGAATTCACGGGGTAACATTCGCATCAGAGGAACTCACATCCGATTCAGAAACCGAAGACAGGCCTGCAGTACAGGTTGCAGATCCGTTCACCAAAAAAAGAGTGCTTGAAGCATCACTGGAAATACTTGAAAAAATCAATGTCAGCGGTGTTAAAGACCTTGGTGGAGGAGGCCTTACATGCTGCATTTCAGAGCTTGTGGATTCCTCTAAAAACGGAGCATTAGTGGACTTAAGGGCAATCCCTCTAAGGGAAACCGGAATGACTCCATATGAAATCATGCTTTCAGAGTCCCAGGAAAGGATGGTATTCGTCATAAACCCTGACGATGTCGAACTCGCTCAGCAAATCTGCGACAAGCATGAAATCACATCATCAGTAATCGGTGAGGTAATCGAAGGAAACAACATGATAATCTCTGATGATGGGGATGAAATCGCAAACCTTCCAACCATATTGCTTGCGGACCCTCCTTCAATCGACAGGCCTATTAAGGAAATACCTGAAGACACAGAAAAAATTGAACTGAAAGAGCCTGGCGTTTACCAGTCACTGCCTAAACTCCTATCAAGCCCTAACATAGCTTCCAAAGAATGGGTATACAAACAGTACGACCACGAGGTTCAGGTAAGGACAGTCGTAAAGCCTGGTGATGATGCAGCTGTTTTAAGAATAGATGATGAAACCGCAATTGCGCTTACAACCGATTCAAACACAATCCACACAAAACTCTCTCCATTTGACGGAGCTGCAGGATGTGTTGCAGAAGCTATCAGAAACGTTATTTCAATGGGTGCAACCCCTTACGCTGTGGTTGACTGTCTTAACTTCGGAAACCCTGAAACTCCTGAAATATTATGGCAATTCAAAACAGCAATTGAAGGAATGGCACTTGTTGCTGAAAACTTCAACGCACCTGTCATCAGCGGTAACGTAAGTTTCTACAATGAAACTGAAGGAATCAAAATCAATCCGACACCTGCTGTAGGTGTAATCGGTGTGGAAAACATCAAAAACATAAGAACCATGGACTTCAAGAACGAAGGTGACAAGATTATCCTGATAGGTAAGACCTATGATGAGCTCACAGGTTCTGAATACCACAGATGCATACACAACCTTGAAAAGGGAACAGCACCAAGAATAAGGATTGATGAAGAGGTGGCAAACGGTCAGACAGTCCTCAAGCTAATCGATGAGGATGAAGACAAAAACATCACTGCAGTCCACGACGTGTCTGCAGGAGGTCTTGCAGTTGCACTTTCCGAAATGGTCATCAAATCAGGTCTCGGATGTGAAGTGGAACTTGTCGACGATGAACTTGACAAAATCCAGCTTTTATACTCTGAAAGCCATGCAAGATATCTGTTAACCGTAAAGGCAGATGCCGTCGATGACATCTTATCAAAAATAGATGTTGAAGCAAAAGTCATTGGTGAGGTAAAAGGCACATCATTGAATGTAAACAATCATGAATTCAGTTTTGAAGATTTAAATAATGCTTATCATGGCGTTATTGAAAAGTATATGGCATAAATACTTTGGGGAGTTTTAAAACATGTTCTTATCAAAATTGGATTCAGTTACAAATGCTACAAAGCTAATTGCAGATCATCAGAAATTCACTGACACCGAAGAGATATCCATTTATGATGCCCATAAAAGAGTATTGGCTGAAGACATAATGGCATTTCATGATTCACCGCCTTTTGATAAATCAGCAATGGACGGATTTGCACTGATTGCTGAAGATACATTCGGAGCAGGTCAGTCCGCACCTAAGGAATTTAAAATAATCGATGCAATCGGAGCCGGAGACTTCTCCCAAAAAACAGTCAAAAACGGTGAAGCCATTGTCATAGCCACAGGCGCACCAATTCCTGAAGGCGCTAATGCTGTGCTTATGAAGGAATACACTACTGAAGACGGGGACGATTTGACAATATACTCCCAGGTTACTCCTGGTGAAAACATTTCTCCGAAATCCGAAGACATCAAAAAGGGCCAGAAGATTTTGGATAAAAATACATTCATCAGATATCAGGAACTGGGACTTATAGCTTCAGCCGGATATGACAGGGTTAAGGTCTATAAGAAACCTAATGTCAAGGTTATCATAACCGGAAATGAGCTTGTGGAACCTACCAAGGAAGAGATAGACAAGGCTAAAATCATCAATTCAAATCAGTTCACAATCAAGGCGATGATTGAGGATTCAGGTGCAACATGCGATATTGGACATGCCGGAGATTCCTTTGAAGAGGTAAAACAGGCAATCCTTGATGCGTCAAAGGAATATGATGTAATCATGACCACCGGAGGAACAGCCATCAGTAAAGGTGACGTTGTACTGGACGTTATCAATGAAATTGGAGAAATATTGTTCCACGGAGTAGCCATGAGGCCGGGCAAGCCTGCAGGTGCCGGAGTTGTAAACGATAAAATGATATTTACATTCTCAGGTCAGCCTGTTGCTGCAATGTCTCAGTTTGATGTTTTTGCAAGAAAATACCTGTTTGAAATGCAGGGACGTGAATTCAACTTTAATGTTGTTTCAAGGGTATCACAGCTTAAGATACCTTCCCAGTTGGGTAGAACAGATTTCATACGTGCTTACAGTGATAATGAACATGCAAAGCATGTGCTCAATAGAGGTTCTGGTATAATTCGTTCAATGGTTGAGGCGAACAGCTATATCATCATAGACGAAAATGATGAAGGATATCAGAAGGATGATATAGTTGACGTAGTCTTTTTCGATTCACTACTTTGGTAGTTGAAGGTGTATTTTAATGAATGGGATTTATTATTATTTGATAGCTTTTGCTGTCATCTGGATATTGGCAGGAATATTTCATGAAAGGTTGTCCAATCACGGATTTGAAATAAACTTTCCCGTGATAATGTGGAAAACCCAAAGGTTAAGGGGTCTGATATCCAGAATCAATAACCTTTCACCAAGATTCTGGCGATGGTTCATGAATCTTGGAATTGTTGTAGCCTTCGGGGCTATGATATTTATTACATGGACGCTGGTCTCATCACTGCCGTCAGTATTCGAGACACCTGCTGTTTCCATTGTCATTCCAGGTGTGGAAATGCCCGGATCATCTATTTATATCCCGTTCGTTTACGGACTGATAGGTCTGGCTACAGTCTTAATAGTTCATGAATTTTCCCATGGGGTGCAGGCTGTAGGAGAGAAAATATCCATAAAATCTATAGGTTTACTGCTGTTTGCAATTATTCCGGGTGCATTTGTAGAGCCTGATGAGGATGAACTCAAGGAAGCTAAAAGAACTTCAAGATTAAGGGTTTATGCGGCAGGTTCTGTTGCCAATATTTCCTTAGCCCTTATAGCACTGCTTCTCGTATCATTATTTTCAGCAGGAATTCCGGCATTCTTTGCAGAAGACGGAATAGCCGTTGACAGAGTCGTTACAGATTCACCTTCCGACGGTATTCTAAAAGAGGGAATGATTTTGAAATCTGTCGATAATCATCAGATAACTAATTCTACAGATTATATTGATATTGTAAGTTCATATAAGCCCGGTGATAATGTAACCGTTCAAACAGACCAGGGCAGCTATACTTTAACCTTGGATAAAAATCCAAATAATGATTCAAGAGGATTTTTCGGAATTCAGGCAGTTAAACATTTTGAGATGATTAATGACAGTTTGGGTCCTCTTCCATGGATTTTGTTCGAGCTTGTTGAAATGTTCCAGTGGATAGCAATGCTTAACCTGGGAATCGGACTGTTCAATCTGCTTCCGATTAAACCATTGGACGGCGGATATATGCTCGAAATACTTTTAAGTTATAAATTGTCTGAAGAGCATTATAAACCAATTGTCAATGCGTTGTCTGTTGTAATGGCAATGATAATAGTATTCAGCCTTGTTGCTGGATTCATTTAACTTATTTTTATAAAAAAAAGAAATGGTGAAAGAATAATTAAATTCTTTCGGTTTAATATATATTTAGAAGTATCTTTCAAGGATTCCTTCTAGGATTTTGTAGTGACGACCTTCGTCTTTGGAACTTTCACGGAAGAAATCAGCTGCAGTTTCGATACCTGCTTCCTGAGCTTTTTCGGAAGCTTCTCTTTTTTCTGCATTAGCCATTTTTTCTCCACCCATCATCCATTCGATGTTTTCTTTGAGGGTTGGTTTGATGATTCCGTTCATTTCACAGAATCTTGCAGCGTGTTCAGCTTCTTCCCAAGCTAATCTTTTGAATACTTCAGCTAATTCCCCATAACCTTCACGGGAAGCTTGTCTGGACATGGCTAAGTAGATACCTACTTCGTTGGTTTCTCCTTCAAAGTTTCCTGCAACGAATTTTTCTACAGGGGTTCCTTTTGTAATTCCGATTTCATGTTCGTATTTAACCATATTATCACCATTATAATTCTTTACATGCCTGAGCTAATTTTTTACCTAACTCGTAGCTTGCTTCATCTTCATCAGCGGTTGGTACAAAGTAGATTTCCTGAGTGTCAACAATATCGAATCCGCAGTTTCCTAATTCTTCAGCGAGTTTTGCAGGAGCTCCTCCTCTTCCGCCCATGGAACCGAAGGTAACTGCTTTTCTTTCAATACCTGTTCTGTTGAAGAGTAATCCTTTAAGGTAGTACATGATGTCCCCGATACTTGGGTATGGCACATCGTTGATTGTAGGGTCTCCAACAGCAATTCCTTTACTGGTTAGGATACTTTTGACGATTTCGGATCTTTCATCTTCGTGCAAGAAGAAGATTTCCACATCATATCCTTCAGACATTGCACCTTCAGCAATTTCATGAGCCATTTGCTGGGTTGAGTAGTGCATGGTGTCATAGATGATTGTGATTTTGTCTTCACATACACCGGTAGCCCAGTTCTGGTAAGCTCCGATAATTTGCATTGGGTCGGTCCAGATTTGACCGTGGGATGGTGCAATCATTTTGATTTGATCAAGTAAACCTAATTCGACTACTTCATTTAGTTTTTTGAGAACTAATTTGGAAAGTGGTGTAATTAAGTTTGCGTAGAATTTCTGAGCTGCATCCATTAACACGTTTTCAGGGATTTCATCTGAGAATCTTTTGGTGAAACATAAGTGCTGACCGAATGCGTCGTTAGGGAATAAGATACCGGTTTCATCAGCAAGCAATGTAAACATGCTGTCAGGCCAGTGTAGGAGGAATGCATCTAAGAATGCTAAGGTTCTTCCGCCAACATCTAATGAATCTCCGGTTCCTACAGTGATGAATTCTGCTCCTTCAAGTGCAGGGTAGTGTTTTAATAAACCTTTCACTGCGATTTCGGTACAGTAAATTGGTGCTTCAGGGAATCTTTTGTGTAAGTCCACTAAAACACCAGAGTGATCTTTTTCAACGTGGTTTTGAATAATGTAGTCAACTTTAACTTCTTTTCCTTCTTGAGCGAAAGCATCGTCGATACGTGCCATCATTTCTTTGGTTTTACCAGGATAAGCGTTATCAATAAGTGCTACTTTGTCTTCTCCAAATACTAAATATGCGTTGTAGGTTGTTCCGTCTAAGGTGTAACCGTGGTATGTTCTTAAGTCCCAATCGAGTACACCGATCCAGTATACTCCATCAGCTATTTTTTGAGCATTAGCTTTCATTTTAATCTACCATTTAAAAGTTTTATTCATTTGATTAAATCATATGAATTGTTATTATTTTCTTATTTATTATTATATATAATTTTGTTTTATACGAATAGTTCGTTATTATAGTGGCTTTTTCAAGAGGGTATAGTTATTAATTAAGTGGCTTTCATGCCACATTAACTTTTTATTTAGAAAAATTTAATTTTCAATTGGTGATAATATGCCAGTTATAAGTTTTGATATAGGAGAATTAACAAAAGAGCAAAAAGAAATTTTAGCAAAAGAATTCAGCGAATCTGCTTCAAGAGTCACAGGCCTTCCGATAGAAATGATATATGTGCTGTTCAACGAAAGGAAATTTGACAATGTTGGAGTCGGTGGTGTTCTTTTAAGTAATCAGGAATAGATGGATTTTTAAAAATTCATTCTTTTCATTTTAAATCCAATATTTCCTTATACATTTCTTTCAATTCTTTTTTTTCATATTCCGAATAATGTTCGTTGTCGACATCCGTTTCAAGAGCAAACAGTAACAGTTCATAGAATACCTTATTCAGTGACCTTCCCTTTTTGGTTAGGAAATATTGGGTATTTTTTGGATCATTGCCCTCATTTGTCTTGTAAATAAGACCATTATCCTGCATTGTCTTAAGGCATCTTGACAGTGCCTTGTTGTCCAGTGAGGGTCTGTTGACTTTAAATTCATTGAAATGGCTTTTTCCTAAAAATAGGTCTCTTAAAACATGCAGTGTCCATTTGTTGCTCATGAATTTGAGAGTGTCTTCCAGTGGGTTTCGTTCATACTTTTTTTCGTAATATGCAAGTTTTTTTGGATTTAAAGTCATGTTTATTGTTATATATGTTTTAATATTAAGTTTTTTAGATGTCATTGATGCCACTTTATCTTTAAATACCCTATTTTTTAAATATTTGATTAGAAAATTTTAATTGGTGCGATAATATGAATGATAATGAGATAGTCATGACTAAATTCCTGGCGATACTGTTTGCGATATGTTCAGGTCTTGCAATAGGTAATCTGTACTGGGCCCAGCCGTTGCTTGTCCAGATAATGGATGGTTTCGGTCTTCCCGCAGCAAATGGGGGACTTCTGGTTACTGCAACCCAAATAGGCTATGCGATGGGAATTCTCTTTATTTTGCCTTTGGGCGATTTTGTTCGAAGAAAACGTATGATAGCTATTGTAATGGTTCTGTCCGTATTGGCTTTGGTCTCCTGTGCCATATCTCCTTCATTTATCATATTGTCACTGTCACTCTTCAGTATGGGGATTGTAACAATTTCCGGTCAAATCATATTGCCTCTTGCAGGGGATTTGAGCCGTGAGGATGAACGTGGCCACATCGTTGGAATTGTATCATCCGGAATAACAACCGGTATCCTCTTTTCAAGGTTTGCAAGTGGCATCATTGCAGGATTTTGGGGATGGAGATCAGTTTATGTAATAGCGGCCGCCTTGAATCTGGTCATGGTTTTGGTAATGATTTATGTATTGCCGGAAATTCCTGCAAAAAACAAATTTAAATCATATGGGAAACTTTTGGCAAGTGTTTTCACCACCTTTAAAAATCATAGGTCCTTGCCGAACATATTACTGCACTCAGGACTTATATTCGGTTTGATTTTCAACATATTCTGGACTTCCTTAACATTTCTTCTGTCCGCAGATCCATTTAACTATAACACGTTCCAAATTGGGCTTGTAAGTCTGGCAGGTCTTGCAGCGGCAGTATTTGGTGTGGGAATCGGAAAATTGCAGGACAAAGGCTTGAGCATACCTGCGCTCGGAGCGTTCATTGTGGTTTGCCTTGTTAGTATGGTGTGCGGCTTTGCATTCAGTGATTCAATAGTTGCCATTGTGATTGTTGCAGCGGTACTTTCAGTTGCAGTTCAGGGAGTAAGCGTCTTGACCCAGACAAGATTGTTTAACTTATCTCAGGGTGAGCGCAGCAGACTGAATACGGTTTTTGTTGTGAATAACTTTATATTTGGGGCTGTCGGAAGTGCTCTTGCATCTCTTTTATGGTCATTGGGGGGATGGTCATATGTAATGATGGCAGCTAGTGCGGTTTCTGTTGTGGCATTGATTGTCTGGTTGTTTTCAAGAAGTAAATTTAAATATGCTGATGAATCATTGGATAATTAGTTATTTTTGCTTCCAATATCTAATTTTTTAAATTTTTCTTTCTATTAATTATATATTTGAGTTTTAGTGGGCAAATCGATAAGTATTCGAACTATATCATACGTTTTATATGAATTATTCGTATTTTTATAGATTTTGTCTTTGGGAAATTTCTTTTATAAAAATTGCTCTACTTTTGTAAAATTGCTTTAACTTTATAATATTGTATTCATTTAAAACAAAAACCTTATAAAATTTGTAATTTAACATAATATTAAATTAAATTTTTTAAAATATAAAATAAAGGTTTTAAAAATGAGAGATTATTCTATTGAAGAGGCAATTGAAATAATTAATTCATGTGATCAATCGTTCATGCCTGATACTAAACATTTTGATGTTAGGAATATTCAACGGATTGGAGATTTTGGCTTAATCTTTGAAACATTCTTACACAATCCATTAATGGGGATTATCAAGCAAGATTACAATAAATTTAGATTATATTTTGAACACAATCAGAGACCTACAAAAGATATATCATTAGTGATAGGTATAAATGATAATAAAGATGTGAAGTTTGTAACTGTTATGGAAACTTATAGAAATCAAAGGGTGAGAAAATGAACAACAAAGTAGTATATGATTATGACCATCAAGGGGACTCATTATTCATATATTGTGTTGATGATTATGAATATGAAGTTTCACTTGAATTGGACAATGATGTGATTCTGGATATTGATAAAGAAGGTAAGCCTGTTGCATTTGAATTTCTAAACGCATCTAAAATATTCAATCTGGATAAAAGTCATTTTAATAATTTAACTAAAATTACTATTCAATCAATAATCACTGAAGAAGCTATAAATTTAAAAGTCAAATTAGCAGTTCCGGTCCATAATAAAACACAAACTTTTGGAATGAATAGAATCACAACTAATTTAAATGGTATTCCTGCTATTGAATCTGAACTGGTTACAGCATAACATTATTTACTCTTTAAACCACATAATTATTTAAAAATAATATGTTGAGATTTACTAAAAATTGATAATGTTGCGAACTATATCATACGTTTTATACGAACGTTCGTATTAATTTTACACATGTCTCATATGTTTCTGTAGGGATAAATTCCTTTCTCATTAAATTCTAATTCTAACCATCTTTTAAGAATCGGTTCTGAAATCTCGTATAAACCGTTATTTAGTATTATAAGGCCCTGATTTTGAAGGTTATTTAAGTAATTGCTTAATGACCCTGTTGATATTCCAAATTCATTTGCTATGTCAATTCTACGTAGGGGTTTTTCAAGCAAAATAATGATTATTGTCTGTTCTCTAAATGATAATCTTGTCCACATGTTTATTAATTGAGAACTTATGGCCTGAATTTTTTTATCGAATTGTATTTTTATGGCATTTTCATCTAATTGCTGATTGATTGGTAGAAGTGATGCAAATATATTAACATATGAGGGGGTTCCGGATGTGCATTGGTAGAATCTGTCAAAACCATCATCAGTAAATATTATGTAGGGAGCTTTTTCAGATAAATAATTCCGTACTGTTTCTTTTTCGAATGGATTTAAGTGGATTGAAATCATTCTTCCGCCGAATGCTCCATTTTGACTTGCAATTTCGGAAATTAATTTATCTTGCATGCTCATTGATCCGGAAAATACATATGCTACATTTCTTTGATTTTGAATGTAACTTCTCAATTTCCATAAGAATGAATCTCTGTAGTCGTTTAATTCTCTTATGAGTTGGAATTCGTCAATGAAAATTAAAACACCTTTGATTTTGTCCAGATTTTTTTCATATATTTTTTCGGGTAAATCCAGTACAAAATCCATAAGTTTTTCTTCGTTTGTCTCTTTTGAAAAAACAGGTATAGGTATTTTATCAATTTCTATGAATTCCTTGATGTTAAAGTCATTTGATTTAAAATATTTTTCTATTTGCTTATCTAGTGTGTTTAATCCTTTGCTTTTTGCTTCTTTAATAAATTCTTTGAAAATATGTTCCATCAAACCAATAATACTCATTTGATTTTTCTGATAACATTTGGATTTTGAAAAATCAATATAAACCACTAAATAGTCGTTGTCCATTTCTCGTTTTAATTTTTTAAGAAAAACAGTTTTTCCAACACCTCTTATGCCTGTTAATAATAAATCAGGGGCATGACCCTGGCCTGTTGATTGTAGAAGGTTTTTAATATTTATTAATTCGCTTTTTCTATTGTAAAACTCTTCATCAGTTAAATTTTGATTAGTCCCCCAAGGTAAGTCGGTCATAATGTAAGCTCCTATATGTACTACAAATTGTAGTATGTTTATTTTATAATATAAATTTTAGTATATACTATAAAATATAGTATGATTTGAAGGTATTATAAATTTTAGAATATGTTTTTTTCTTCAACTAGTTCATTGATATGCTCTAGAAATTCTCTATCCACTAATCCATCATATTCGATGTCTGTTTCAGTATCTAATATTTTTTGAGTAGAAAGAATTTCCTGAAACCTTCCCTCAACTGGTGGAATGTCAATTATTCCAATAATGTCATCAGGATGTACTGTTTTTCTTTTATTGTCTCCTTTTCTAGTATATGTATCAAAATTACCTAATTCTTTTTCTAAATATTGTTTTAACCTTTTAAAAACCTCTAAATCTTCTTCATATGCTTCATCACTTGGAATAAATGAAAACCAAGATAAAGCAACTTCAATATCTTTCTGTAACTGATTTTTAGCCATCTATAATCATCTCTATGTCATTAAAATAATCCTTTACTTTTTGCAACAATTCTTTTGTGCTTTCCAATTTGAATTTCAAGCAATCATTTTCTTTTTTTAACTCAAGTATGCTGGAATCTATTGTTTCATCTGATTTCAGCAATTCATTTTCTTCATACAATTTGTTTAATACATCACATAATTCTTTCCAAGTCAATTGTTTGCCGTTGTCCCATATGCCATTGCTTTCAATGATAAATCTTTCATTGACCATTTTCATTCCTCTATGAATTTATTTCACTTAATTAAAGAATAATTGATGATATAATATTAAATTAAAAATAATATATAGTTTTTGTTTGAAATTAAAGCAATTTTATGAAGTGAAAGCAATATTACAATATCAAACAATGATTTCAATATTTTCAATGGTTTCAAAAGATTTAATAATAACTACAAAACAAATTTTGTATCCGAGTTTACGTGCTTGAAATCGATAAGTACTGGAGTATTACGAATAGTTTGTTTAGGTTTTAATAATATAATAGCACGATGTAAAATAATCATTACAATTAAATAGCATGACAAAGATAAACTAAGAATATTATTATTTGTTAGTGGAGAGAGTATTTTGAGTGTAGAAACATTTGTGAGAAAAAACATATATTGCTTTAAGATTATTTTGGCAATTACAATGTTTCTATCATTGGTATATTTTTCACTATATCTGCAGGAATTTCTTGTTTACTCACCATTTACTCCATTTGGTATATTGATATGCCAAATTATAAGTTCTTCAATTGTTGCGCTTGTCATTGCATATTATATCGGCAAATCTAAAAATTTTCATATTGCACTTTCATGCATGCTGTTTGTTATTTTATTAGTGGGGGTTTTTTTAGCTGAAAACGTTATGGCAAGCACATTCAGTTATAATCTTGATGGTGTGGAATACTGTTTGATATTTTTTTCACTATTTATTAGCTTGTTTTTTAGCTATAATCTGTATCAGGTCATGACTAATAAATGTGATTCCAGATTGAAGGTAAATTTCTGGAGCTTTTTGGTCTTTTGTGAATTGTCTTTTTTGTCAATGTTTGTATGTGAAGTGATATTTTATGAACTTACTCTTATATCATCATTAATCGATGCATTTTTAATATTCAATGCGTTTTATCTTGCATTTAAGTTCAGTGTAGATATAACCTCTAGGGATTTAAAGATAATTGAATCAAAAAGGGTTGCTGAATTGAATAAAAAAGAAGAAGACATTGATATGCAAAAAGTAAAATTATGTTTCATGTTATCTTTTGTTTCATTGTTTGTAATCTCTTTTATTTTTTATAAATATTATAATGTTTTGCAACTGGATTCAAGGAGTTTTGCTGGAATAATTTTATTTGGATCTATAATAATCACTGCTTATTATTATAAAAAATCATTATTTTTGTCAATAATTGGAATTGGAATCGATGCGGGATTATGGGCATTATTTGCTGGATTATTTACACTGGTCGGATACTTTAATATGAATCCCAAATTTTTATTCCCAATTTGGTTTTTTGAAGGTTTGACTTTAATTCTTATGCGTTTCGTCTTGAGATACAGGAGATTATCTGGAATAGGCTTTTAATAGTTCTTATTTTAACAGTATTATTGATAAGTTAGAAATGTTAAATTATTGATTTTATTTAGTAAAATTGTTTTTAATTCGTTAAATTGTTTTTATTTCAAACAAAAACTATATTTAAGTTTCAAATTAACATATAATCCATAGTATGGAAACCTATATCTAATAGTATTTAAAATGTTTTATCAAAAAATAGTTAAATATATTATCAAAAAATAGTTAAATATATTATCAAAAAATAGTTAAATATATTATCAAAAAATAGTTAAACGGTATGATTCTATGGAGTATATGGTCCGATATTTGGATGATGAATTGGAGCAGTGGATGAATGTTATTGGTGCAGTGCTTATTGTTGGTCCCAAATGGTGTGGTAAGACAACTACTGCTGAACAATATGCAAAAAGTGTTTTAAAACTTCAGGATATTGACAGGCAAGAGGAATATCAGATGTGGTTAGATATTAAACCATCCAAATTATTGGAAGGTGAAAAACCTAGACTTATTGATGAATGGCAGATGGCACCAATATTGTGGGATGGTGTTAGAAATAGTGTTGATGAACTTCAAGGGGAAGGATTATATATATTGACAGGTTCTACAGTAGTTGATGAGTCTAAAATTATGCATTCTGGGACTGGCAGAATTCATAGGCTATTAATGAGGCCTATGAGTCTATATGAAAGTGGAGAATCAAACGGTAAGATTTCTATTGAGGAATTGTTTGATAATCCGAATATGGATATTGATGGAATTGAATCCAATTTAACAATGGATGATTTAATTTTTGCAGCATGCCGTGGAGGATGGCCAGATTCCATAAATAAACAAAGCGATAAAGATAAATTATTAATAGCTTATAATTATCTGGATAATATATCTGAAAGTGATATTTCTAATGTAGATGGTGTTAAACGTGACCCTGATAGGGTAAAAGTAATTTTAAAAGCTATTGCAAGAAATAATTCTACTTTAGCTAAGGACACTACAATAATGGCAGATATTTCAGCTAACTTTGGTGACATTAGCAAGCCCACTTATTATTCATATGTTGACTCATTGAAACGATTATTTGTCATTGAAGATTTAAGGGGCTGGGCTCCAAACATTAGATCAAAATCATCAATGAGGTCAGGCAATAAAAAAGTATTCATTGATCCATCCATTTCTGTAGCCTCTTTAGATATGAGTCCTGAAGCGTTCAATACAATTGATGGTTTAAAAACTTTCGGTTTTATTTTTGAAAACTTATGTATTCGTGATTTGAGTGTATACACTTCTAAATTGGGTGGTTCAATATCTTATTATCATGACAATTCCGATACGGAGGTTGACTGTGTTGTACATCTCAACGATGGAAGATATGCATTAATCGAATGTAAATTAGGAAAAACTAAAATAGAGGAAGGAGCTCGAAATTTACTGAAAGTGAATAAATTGATTGAAGCTAATGACCAAGTTAGAAATCCTAGTTTTTTAGCTGTTATAACCGGAGGAAAGTTTGCATATACTCGGGAGGATGGTGTAAAAGTAATTCCAATTGGATGTTTAAGGTAGTTTTAGCGCTTGAAATTGAAAATATGTGAAGAGTATCACATGTTTTCTACGAATAGTTTTAATTAGTTTTGAGTCTAGATTTTTTGAACCTCCTCCGGCTTCTTCAGGCCTGAGGGGATTAAAAGTTAATCGGATAGATTATTAATGTCTTCAATTAGCTCATCCAACAATTCATCATTCTCATTTAATTCACGTGCCTTATTTATATAATATAATGCTTCATCGTAGTTTCCCAATCCAATTGATATTCTGGAAATGGCGTATAAATATCCAAATTCGTTAGGATTCATCTCTGATGCTAACTTAAAGTAATCTAGTGCTTTTTCATAATTTCCCAGATAGCTGTTGCAATAGCCTAGATTTGCATAAAGAAACGGATGGTCATATCCTAGTTTCTGGGATTCTTCCAAGCTAACTAATGCCTCATCGTAGCGTTGTAGTGTGTTTAAAGCACTCCCTTTGATGGCTAAAATGTAAGATTTCTTTCCAAATATGAATATGGAACAGTTTGCAAATTTTAAAGCTGTTGAAAAATGATTGTGTCTTAAAAAGAATCTGGCCAGCATGTCTAATGTAGGTTCGAGGCATACCCAGAGCAAAAGCAATAAAAAACCAAAATATCCATATGCTAAAAGCCAGTCATTGTTTTTTATCCCGATGTAAGTCTCAATGAGACAAACAACCATCATTACATATGTTAGGAATTTAGAAATTTTATTTTGGGGGATATCGGCAAACTGGTAAACCAGAATGATGATTACTAGGGAAGATGTGAAAATATTCCATAAACTAAAATTATAAGTACATTGGTAAATTAAATTCGCAATCAGTAATATAGCTAGAATGAAATATTTTGCATTTTTGTCCATGATTACACTTTTAGACTTTGTGATATATATGTTATTTCAAGGCTCTTTTTGTAATTCGAATTGTGCCCTCGCTGTGGATTCGGACAATAGGGTTTTCATCATTTTCTGCAATCCATTCTAATTTTTTCAGGTAGGGTTTTACATGGTCTGGTTTTTGTTTTCCGACAACTCTAAACATTTCAGGAGCTTCTATCCAAACCTTATCGCTTGAATCTGAAATCATTTCTAAAAAAATTTCAAGATTTTCTAAAAATAGTTCGGGAGCGTTTGTTGCAATGTTTTCACAGGCCCAGATGAATGCATGTCTGACGTTTTCAGATTCATCGTCTTTCATAGTCATTAGTTGATCTAAATAAGGGATTATCAGATTTTCATCTCCTCGCCCGATTCTTCCTATTGCATTTGTTGATCTTTCCTGCAATTTGGGATTGCCGTCATCCATGTAACCGGCAATGTCTTCAACATATTTTTCTATCTCTTCAGGGTACTTCAGTCCCATCTCTCCAAGAAGCCATAATGCCTTTGCCTTTACGGCAGCGGAATAATTGTTATCTAATCTGGATGCGACATCATCAATATTGGCTTTCCATGATTCATTATTTTTTGTTATTTCTCTTAATTCTTTTAGAATCTCTTTATCATTCATATTTGACATTAAAATTTTTCTCCTCAGTAAAATTGCGAGTATATCTTTATTTTGCCTGATTTAAATGTGTTTTGAAAATTTTTTCAGGTTCTTATTTTGGATGCCTTCTATAGAACTAATTTT
Source organism: Methanobrevibacter sp. (assembly GCF_015062935.1). Classification (NCBI taxonomy): domain Archaea; kingdom Methanobacteriati; phylum Methanobacteriota; class Methanobacteria; order Methanobacteriales; family Methanobacteriaceae; genus Methanobrevibacter; species Methanobrevibacter sp. The sequence continues at coordinate 52,495 of NZ_SUTM01000002.1, forward strand.
AACAGTTCATGTTGATTTCAGTATTTTAAATGTTGCTATGATATAATCAATAGTTAATTTTTTTATTTTAATTTGAAGGCTCGGATTTCACATTAACGGCAATGATTTTTAAAAACGATTATTATTAAAAATCGCGATATATATCAAACATTTTTAAAAGCTGTTTTGAATAGGAAAAATGTTGGTGTTATAGTAAAAAAAGTATAACTGTGGTTTGTTTTAATTTTAAGAGCTATGCTTTAGTTATTCATCCAACAATTCGGGATTTTTGGAATTCTTTTTGCTAATAACGGATTTTCCAGTCACTGATTCAAGTTCTTTTCTTGCATTTCCTGCAATGTTTCCCCCACGTTTTGCAACATCACGGCTTTCTTCAAAGCCGTCTGGATTTTCAACTTTGCTTATTTCGGTTGTTGAAGCTTCAGCGAGCATGTTTAGGATTAGTTCCATATTTGTCATATTGTCTCTTAGACCTTCTTTTTTAAGTCCCTTGTATTGTTTGTACTCTTTTGTAGACATTCCTGACCATGCTTTTGAAATATCATCAGTCAATATTGCATATTCGATTCCTTCGTTAACTCCGACCCTGTTCCATTCTGCTGTCAGTTCTTTTCTGGTTTCGATAGTTCTCATTCTCTGAGTAATCCAATCTTCGGAGTAACCTTTTTGGCGGTAAGTGTCGATTGCTCTTTGCATGGCGATTTCGGGGTCTGCTATCTCTTCAAGTCTTTCTTTACCCATTTGAGCTAACCATTGTTTGAACGGTTCTGCTTTTGGTGAAGGGACTGACTGGATGAGACGTAATAATTGTTTAGTTGTTGCAACATCTGTTAAACGCATTTTGCCATCTTTGGCAGGCATTTTCAAACGGTTACAATTTGTAACCAGTTCACTACCTTCGTCTTTCATCCTTTTTTTCAATACTTTCCAATAGTTTCTTGGATTTTTGCTCTCGGTAAGAACTGCAATAACATCTATTATGGAATAGTACCAATCTTCGATTTCAGAATCCCATTTGGTTCTTATTTTGTATTCTTCGAATAATTTAATTGCATATTTTTCTTCCATAATTTTTCCTCCTTCAATTAATTAAGTTAAATTACTTATTATTATATTAAAATAAGGGATAAATATAGTTTTTGTTTGAAATGAAAGCAATTATATGAAGTTAGAACAATTTTATGAAGTTAAAGCAATAGTATCATATAATATTTCAATTCTAAAAATCAAGTATTATTTCAACGATTTTTTTGAAGGCCTCTTTTGACTCGGGAACTAAAGGGTAAACAGGATATACGTGGGTCATTTCATATCCAACAATCAGTTCGGCTTCAACACAATTATCCTTTAATTTGTCATGGAATTTAACAACATCAGGATAGAATATTTCATGAGTTCCCACAAACAACGTTGTTTTTGGAAGTTTGCTCACTTCCCCGAATAATGGGCTTACCTTATAGTCTTTAGGGTCCAAATCTCCTGCCCAGGTTTCACCCATTTTGCGCAGGCCGTCCACTCCAAGCATGGGGTCAAATTCCACATCATAATCTCCAGACATTGATACATCAACCCATGGGGATATTAGAATCAGGTTTTCCGGCTGAGGCTTATTTTTAACCGCCAGATGTTCGCTGAATGCAGCGGATAATCCCCCTCCGGCTGAGTCACCCATGATAATAACAGGTTTTTTCAGTGTCAGGAAATAGTCATAGAGCTTTTCAACAATTTCATAGGTTTCTTCATAGCTATGATTTGGAGCAAGCGGATAAATTGGAGCAAATACGCAGGCATTAACTTTTTTTGCAAGTTTGTCGCAAAAGATTATGTGGGGAAGTCTGATTTCGTTAACATATATCCCTCCATGAAGATATATTATTAAACGTTCCGCATCGTCCATATCATTAAATGTTAGCATCTGGCATCCAAACATGTCTTTGCTTTCAACTTTTGAGCGGTATATTATTGGTATTTTGTAATATTCATCTTCTTCTAAAGAGCGTTCCTGCATATGTTCGGCCGCTTTACCTGCATCGTCCACATATTCGCGGTGTCTTTTCTTTAGGACTGTTGCCACTATTTTTGACAGTTTTGACATTTTGTCGCCTGTTAATTTAATTACATGCTTTCAGTCTTTTACGATATCCTTAATCACTTCTCCGGCGATAATAAGTCCCGCAACTGACGGAACAAAAGAAACGCTTCCTTTTACTTTAAATTTCCTGTCCTTATTTATTTCATGGTCGTTGGTGTTTATAGGGTGTTCCTGTGAATAGACTACTTTTAATTTTTCTATATTTCTCTTTCTAAGGTCTTTTTTCATTATTCTGGCAAGTGGGCACACGGTTGTCTCAAAGATGTCTGCAACTTCAAACATGGTGGGATCCAGTTTGTTTCCGGTTCCCATTGATGAGATGACCGGAACGTCAAGTTCATCGCATTTGCATATGATTGCAATCTTTGCCATTATGGTGTCAACGCAGTCAACGGCATATGATAAATCCTCTGTAAGGATGTCTATTTCACAATCATCCATGTAGAATTCCTTATATGTTTCCACATTGGCATTCGGATTAATCTTAAGAATTCTTTCGGCCATCAAATCAACCTTATACTTGCCGATTGTATCAACAGTTGCAATCAGCTGTCTGTTGATGTTGCTTTCATCTATCTTGTCAAAGTCAACCAAAACAAAATTTCCTATTCCGCTTCTTGCAAGTCCTTCGCATACAAAAGATCCTACGCCGCCAAGTCCGAAAACGGCAACCTTTGCATCGCTCAATTTTTCCATTCCGTCATTTCCAATTAACATTTCTGTTCTTGAAAACTTCTCATCCATCTCGCTTCACCAAAAAATATAATTTAATTAATCATATAATTATTGATTAGATAAGAATAAAAAGTTAATGCAAATAATCTTTATTGCAGGGATTTTCATGATAATAGATACTCATTGCCACATTTATGCAAGTGAAATGGAAAATGCGGAAGAAATTATAAATGAAGCCGCAAAAAAGGACATCCATATGATATTGAACGGCACGGACCCATTAAGCAACCTTGAAGTATTGGGGCTGGCAGAAAAATACGAAAATGTCCATGCCGCTTTGGGATATCTGTATACCTTTGCAGATGATGTAACTGATGATGATATCTCCTTATTGGATGAGCAGCTTGAAAATGAAAATGTTATTGCAGTGGGAGAGATTGGCCTTGACTATTACCATACAAAGGACAACAGGGACAGGCAAATTAAATTGTTTGAAAAGATGCTATGCCTTGCAGAAAAACACGGCCTGCCTGTGATAGTCCATTCAAGAAAGTCAATGCAGGATACTTATGACATATTGAAAATGCATAATGTGAGGGGTTCCATGCACTGCTATCTGGGTTCTGCAGAAATGGCACAGCAATTCATCAAATTAGGTTTTTGCATTGGAATTGCAGGGCCGATTACTCACACCAACAACAAGAAAACAAAGAAAATGGCGAAAAATATTGACATTAGCCATATTCTTGTGGAAACCGACTCTCCCTATCTGACTCCAGAAGAGATGAGGGGTGAGAAAAATACGCCTCTGAACTTGAAGTTTATCATAGAAAAACTGGCTGAAGAACTGGCCATGACAGAAGATGAGGTCATTGAAATAACTACAGAAAATGCAAAAGGATTATTTAATCTATTCAAATAAATTGTAAATTTCAGCAGAATTTTTCGGGGTTTTAGTTTGTTAAGAACTTAACTATACTAACTAGTTTATATGTTATAAAACGAACAGTTCGTATCTATTTTATTCTTTAATTTTATCATTGTTCATATTTTTTTATTATTTCTATACAATTATCGTTTTTTGATTTATACAAATATTTATTAACCTAAAAATATTAAATAAGATTATATATTGGGGGATATTAATATGAGCGAACAAAAACCAATCCAGATTTTCTCAAATTCCAACGACAATATTGGTGTTAATGTTGTAAAAAGTCCAGTAAAACTTACAATTCTTGAAATGTTAAGGGACCGTGATATGGAATTTGATGAAATCGTAAGCAATACAGGAAAATCAAAATCTACAGTATCAGTTCATCTCAAAAGTTTAAGGGAAAAAGGTATAATTTCATATAAGGTTCATCCTGTAGACAACAGGAAAAAAATATTCTTTTTAAACTCCAAATACATAGGTTCTGTCGACATGAGGGAACCAAAAGAGATAGAACAAACCCAATCCGATTACCTAATCAAAAATCTAGTTGAAGAGGATGAGGAATTTTCAACATTGCTGTTCCACACATTAAAATCAATGCTTATTCAGGAAGGAATAAATATAGATCCGATTCTTCAGTCAACAGGAAACAGCATAGGCAAATCAATTTTTGAAAAATTGTATGATGATGATTTGGATGTATTCATGGATAATCTTGCCGAATTCTGGCAAAGAAAAGGTTTAGGAAGATTAACATTTAAAATAGGTCAGATAATAAAAATTACAACCTATGACTGTTTTGAATGCAAATTCCTCCCAAAAACAGGAAAACCAGCATGTTTTTTGGATACTGGAATATTTGAAGGTTTATTCACTGAATTTTTCAATCTCCCTGTCAGCGTTATTGAAACTCAATGTTATACTATGGGAGATGAAAAATGTGTATTTGAAATTGAGCCTTTAAGCATCAAATCAAATTAATCGTCTTCAAATTTTATTATTGTTGTTGTAAGGTAAGGTTTTTCATTAGAAAATCCTTCAATAATTTTTTCGCTTTCGCGTGTGCAGTTCTGCACTGAATAAATTTCTTTAGGTCTTTCTTTTTCTTCTATTGTTTTTTCCAGTTCAGAAGTATTTCTTGACGCTTTCATTAACACGACTGAATCGCTGTACTCTAAAACCTGCTCTAATCTGTCGTCAATTTTAGGAACAATAGTTAAAATCTGGTTCTGTTCGACTAAAGCCTTATTCCTGGCTGCAGCACATGCAGTAAATGATGTAATTCCAGGAACTGTTTCTATTTCATATCTTCCAGCTAATTTCTTTTGGACATATGAGTAAGTGCTGAATACGGAGCTGTCTCCGAGGGTAATGAATGCAACGTCCCTTCCGCTGTCAAGATATTGAGCTATCATTTCAGATGCGCTGGTCCAAACTTTTTCAAGTTCCTCTTTATCTTCAATCATTGGAAATATAGGTTCAACAAGCATTAATCTTTTATAATCTTTTCTTTCTTTAAGTATTGGTCTAACAATTGATAATGCAATACTTTCTTTTTCTTTAGCGGATTTTGGTGAGAAAACAACAGGGACTGTTTTTAAAATTCTAGCAGCTTTTAATGTAAGTAATTCTGTATCTCCCGGTCCGACACCAATTCCAATCAATTTTCCTTTTTTAGCCATATAATCACTTTTTAGTATAAAATTTTAATTTGAATATTATTTATCAAATGCTCTTCCTATAATTTATTTATATTATACTAACTAATATATCTTTAATGTCAAATTCGATTTTTTGCCCAAATTGTGGAATGTTAAAAAGTAATTGTACTTGTGGAAATTCAAGTAATAAGAAATCAAGCGGTCCGACTAATTTATTTAGTTTTCAAAAGCCTAGGACATCCTCCATACTGGATGATGAAATTCCTGAGGTATATTCGGTTGAAAACCATAAACTGGATGAGGGAACTGCGGCATATATAAAGGAGTTATATCCTCACATTGACGACGAGATAATTGAAAATTTCCCTTTCAATGAACCCCGTTCCGGCCAGCTGGAAATTATTCAGGACATTAACGATGCAATCAAGCAGGGTTACAAGTATATAATTTTGGAAGCCGGTACAGGTACCGGAAAATCAGCAATTGCAACCACTCTTGCAAAAATGTATGAATCCGCTTATATCTTAACAATGACCAAGCAGCTGCAGTCACAATATTCAAACGAGTTCAGTTTCCCTCTAGTAAAGGGAAGGGGAAATTTTGCATGTTTGAATTCTAATTTGGATGCCACTTGTGATATGGGTACATGTAAGACAACTCCTACTTCAAGCAACTTTTTCTGTCCGTTTGGTATTGCAAAAAATCCTACATTGGATGCTGAGCTGGCTTTTGAGGATTCATTTGGAGGAACAATATTTTACCAGTCAGCAAATCACTGTCATTACTGGAATCAGAAGGCCAATGCAATAAATTCCCCGATAACTCTTATGAATTATGATTATGCTATTGTGGAGTTAAATTATGTAAAGCATTTCGGCCCACGTTCTCTGTTGATTCTTGACGAAGCTCACAACATCGAAAATAAGCTGATGACTACAATGGAGGTTACATTATATAACAGAACCCTTGAAAAGGATATCAGCAAGCACATTTCAGAAGAAACATTAAAAGATGGCGAGCTTCAGGACTGGAAAATGGAAATTGATGCCATCAGGGAAAGCTATGAAGAAATAGATTTGAAGGAAGTTACCAAAAGCAAAGCTGATAGGATCAGGTCAACTATAGGAAGGCTGAAAAGCCTCAGCAACAATCTTGAAAAGGAACCTAAAAACTGGGTTATCGATGCTGAAGAGTCAGGAGTAACATTCAAGCCGCTGAGAGTGCATCATTACGCTAAAAATAATCTCCTAAAATACGGGGATGTTGTAATTTTCATGAGTGCGACAATCCTGTCTCATAAGATGTTTTCCAAATGGCTGGGGTTAAATCCGAATGAGGTCTACCACATTAAGGTTGACAGTCCGTTCACCAAGGAAAAAAGGCCAATCATTCTTAATCTGGCAGGTAAGATGTCTGCAAACAGGATTAAAAATACAGCTCCAAAAACAATTCCAATCCTTCAGGAAATCCTTAAAAAGCATGAAGGGGATAAGGGTTTAATCCACACACACAGTTACAAGTGTCAGCAGTATATTCTAAACAACCTGTATAATTCAAGGCTAGTTTCCCATACCTCAAAAAACAGGGAACAGATATTGAATTTCTTTGAAAAAGATGAAAACCCGCTGGTTCTTGTTTCACCGTCCATGAGTGAGGGTGTTGATTTGCCTTATGATAAGTGCAGATTCCAGGTTATCTATAAGATGCCGTTCCCATATCTTGGTGATAAGCAGGTGAATATGAGAATGAAAAGGGATAAGAAATGGTATGCTTATAAGACTGTAATGACTCTCATGCAGGCGTATGGCCGTGGAATGAGAGCTGAAGATGATTCCTGTTACACTTACATCATTGACAGTGACATTAACATGCTGTTTAAAAGTCCTATGTACAGATCTTTAATTCCTGACTTTTTCAAGGAAGCTGTTGTAAGAATAAAAAATTAGCGGACCTGGAGGGATTTGAACCCCCGATCTCAGGATCCGAAGTCCTGCGTCATTCCAGACTAGACCACAGGCCCTAATTAATAAATAAAATTTATTTTTTTTCGCTATCTCTAGAAATAGGGATATTATCAATATCTTCAACTTCTGCAAAGATATCATCAATAGATTGGCTTTCACGAACTACTTGCTCGTATTCAATTTCTTCGATTTCTTCAGAAGTTAAACCTTTTTTCTCTTTAGGTTTTTCTCGAGCAGGTGGTATTTTATCCAATTCCTCTTGGGTTGGTGGCGCTGGTTTTTTAGGTTGGGACGGTTTTTTGAGTTTACTTTTTATATCCCTAAAGTTGAATTCTCCTATTTTGTAAGACTCTTTATCTAATGGAATGTTACTTTTAGGGATGACTTTTTCAACGGGCTCTTCTTCTTTTTTAGAAGGAGCAGGTTTATTCTCTTCAATAGAATTTATTCTATTTGACATCCCTTCCAATGGGTTTTTAAAACCAATTACTCGGTACAATCCATAGATTAGCAGTAATAAACCAAATATTAAAAATATAATGAAATAAAAGTTGGTTTCACCGGAGACTACATTATCAATGACTCTTTCACTGCGTGATGAGAAAATAAATCCTGAAATGGCTATGAGTATTAATCCCAAAATTGCGCTGATTACACCAATGATTGGTGTTCTTCCAACTTTGGCATTAATTAGATTGTCAAAGCCTTCGCTGACATCACCTGAAAAGTCATCGAAAAATTCGTCACCTTCAGTCGGATTACTTGCTTCTGATTCTTTTTCTTTGGGAGTATTTATTATATAATCTTCATTAATAGGATTATCTTCTAAATTAATAGCTTGTCCTTCATCTTCACCAGGGTGATAGATGAATTCGTCGTCGATTTCATAATCTCCAGCTGACGGATCTTCATTAAGATAGTTGATTAACTCCATGTCCTCTTCGATTTCTTCAGGAGCGACAGTGCGGTCCTTTTCTGTGACATTGTCAATCATGTCCTTGAGATTTGAAATCCTAAGCTCTTTTTCTTTAGAATCTTTCATGATAAATCCTCTTTAATCGTATGCTCTCCAAGTATGTTTACATTTTGAACATTTAAAAATTCTAGTTGGTGCTTCATCAGCACTACGGGTTTGAATTAATTTATAAGTTGCTTTATCATGTCCGCATTCAGGACAGGTTTCGTTTACGGTTGGACCTACTTCAACGTCTTCTCCAAGCATTTTAACAGTTTCATCGCTAGATTTTTCTAATTGTTCTTTTCTTGAAACTTCATACTCGTTGCCGCTTGATAAATCTTTTTTATATCCACAGCCACATTCCAGTTTTCCATTTTTTGGAAGTAGCATGGCACCACAATCAGGACAAAATTCCATTTAACTCTCCTCTATTAATATATTTTATATATTCAATAAATCTTTTTTTTAACTTATTTAAATATACTCATTAAAAGTTCTTTTTTGCTGTTTTTAAGCAGTCTTTAATTATTTCCTTATGGTCGAATGCAATATCGATTTCATCTAATTTTTTTTCATCAAAAATTGAAATGTCGATTGCATCGCTGTCGGCTTTTTTGTCGGCAAAATTTCCTTTTGCTGTGTATGCTACTGTTATTGTGTGTCCCCTTGGATCCCTGTCAGGTTTTGAATAAACATTTACCAGGTCCATGAGTTCAACGTCAATGCTGGTTTCTTCCTTTGCTTCGCGTATTGCTGCGTTTTCTACAGTTTCACCGTATTCAACAAATCCTCCCGGAATAGCCCAACAATCTTTATATGGTTCATTTTTCCTTTTAATTAAAATAAAGTTCAAATCATCATCAAAAATAAAGATATCGGTAGTTATAGAAGGAATTTTGTAATTTGTCATTAAATCACATAAAAAAATAATTTGAAGCTATAAAGCTTCATCAATAAGTTTTTTAAAATCAGCACTCTCTTTTTGGAGTTCTTCTGCTGCTTTTTTTAATGCAACTCTAGGTCTTTTTCCTCTTTTTGTTTTTATTGTCATTTCTGGTTTTCCAGTAAGAGGGTGGTCGATGTTGTAAACAGCATATTCAACATCTTCATCTTGCATTAAAAGGTGTCTTAAAGCATTGCAAACTCCGTGACTTTCATCATTTATGCGAAATGTCAATTCTAAAGTTTTATCTTCAATAATTTCAATATTTTCCATATTATCAACCTTAATTAACCATTAATATAGTTTTTAGAGACTTTACGTTTCTCTTTTTTGTTGCAAGTATTGCACTGAAGTTCATTTTGTTTTTTGGTGGTATGCATATAGTCTCTGCAGCGAGTGCACATTGCCTTTAGAACTCCACATTCATCATCTACTGTACCTAAATCAATATTATCTCCAGTAACTTTAACTACTTTTGCTTGTATGATGTCTCCTATTCTGAAAGCATCGGATAATTTTTCGAGATAATCTTTTTTTGCTTGAGATATGTGGATAGCTCCCATATACGGTAATGCTAACGGTCTAGCATTATCTTTTATGCATTCAATATTCACATTTGCTCTTTGTGGTTTGATATCAGTTATTTGTCCATATACAATGTCGCCGACTTTTAATAAAGCCGGTTTAGTGTCACCTTCAACAGAAATAACCTTCATTTTTTGATTAATTTTAACATTTCCCAGTACAGATGCTTTTATGTCTCCATTATCGTCATATGTACCTTCTCCTGGGAGATATTGTTCAATTATTCCTAATTTATCTCCAGGCATTACTATTTGTTCCTCTTTATTGCTCATATTAAAATCACCAAAATTAAAGATTTTATAAAATTTTCTTTAATATACTAATTTTATTTTAATTAATATTTAAAGCTATTTAATATATTTTGCCTCATTGTTTGAAATATTTTAATCACTAAATATTATATTCATTAATGAATATTTATTTGACCTTATTTTATTGTTTAATCTTCTGAAATTGTTTTATTTTAGATTAACTAAATTTAAATACTTTAAAATTTAAAATAAAGAGCATTAAATAACTTTATAACTAATATATTTTTATTAGGATGTGGGGTTAAAATGAGTAAAAACACGGACATCTTTGCCAAACAGAAAATAGGGCACAGCAAATACGGAATACTTAATGTTGGAAAGAATACCAATAAGGCGGTAATCACGGGTTTTGTGTGGTCATACAGGTATTTTGATGGTGAAAAATTGAGAGTAATCACTTCATATGACCTGGTGAAGCTGAGAAAAAAAGTTGAAAGCATAGGTGAGGAATGGGTCATTGTTGATTTGGAAAAGGCCAGAAAGGCATACGAGCTCAATCGTAAGGCAATGAAAATCCATGAAGAATACATTAAAAACAAAAAAACTAAGTCTTAATGATATCTTTCATGGAATAAGATTTCATCCAGCTGATAATTTTCCCATTCCCTTTTATCTAAAACTATTTCCAACTCCTGCGGAGTCAATAACGGTTTTTTATACATTTGCGAATCGTCAATAGCAATTCTTGGACATGCACTGACGACAAATGCCTCCAATTCAAGATAAGGCAGCAAAATGTCCGGATTGATGTTGTCTGCTAAAATGATGTATGCTTCCATATCCCTGTCTTCTAAAGTTTTCTTAAGTTCCTTTGCAAGAGCCATTCTGTATTGTCCTTCTTTTGAAGAGACGATTATTCCCCATTTTTTTGCACTTCGGGCTTTGGTGATTCTTGCAAATCTTATTCTTAGGATTCTATCTGCATATTCATCCATCTTTCTAATTTCATTGTTGTACGGATCAATAGCGATAACCGGGGTGTTTGAAAATAATTTTATGCCTAACGGGTGGAAATTTCCGCTTCCGACAAACAGAATCACCTCAGCATCCAAATCCTTTATTGATGAAAAGTTGCATCCGAGAACCTGCCCTTTCCTGGTGGATTTTGATGAGCCAAGAATGACTTCCTTTCCGTTGTCTTCAAGAAAATCCCTGATTTCATTTAAAAGATGAAGGTGCTGTGTTGTGGTGACCAGTCCGACTCTGGAATATCCTTTAAGCTCTTCCAAACATTTTTTAAGGTCTTTTTTAACGTCAATTTTTGAATAAGCTTCAATGAACAGTGTCGGAACTTCATATTTAAGTGGAAGTGGAGTATGTCCGTAATGGACTATCAAATCCACAGAGCCTTTCATCTTCCAGTCACTAACGTCACATGCTCCAAAACATGGGTCTCCTGAAATGATGACTGTTGCTTCAGTTTCCTCCTCAATAGCTCTGGCTATTTTAATGGCCTGCATTTTCAAGCCTTCTGGAAACTGAAGGCCAACGGTTCTGGCATCTTTAGAATTGATTTTACGGATTACTTTATCCAAATCCATATCATACATTGACATTTTAATCTTCGATTGTTTTTTCGATAACTACTTTGCCGTCAATAACATCCAGCTTGACGATGGATAATACGTCAACGCCGGTTTCCTTTTTGACGATTTCTTTTCCTTCACCCTTTTCAATAACTGCCACAATAGATTTGATGTCCAGGCCCAGATCTTCAAGGGTTCTGATTAAAGCAACAAGGGTTCCTCCGGTACTTACGACATCATCAATCAGCAATATTTTTTCGCCTGCATGCAAATCGTTGATGTAGAGATTTGATGAACCGTATCCGGTTTTCTGATATACTTCATGTTCTCCCTCAAGTCCGTACTGTCTTTTACGGATAACGACAAAGGGAATGTCGGTTGCAAGGGATAGTGCAGTAGCTAAATGGATTCCCATAGCTTCAACAGCCACAATTTTATCAACATCCAAATCTGCATGTTTATAAACTGCCAATGATATTTCACGTAACATTTTAGGATCCATTGCAGGAACGCCGTCACTGATTGGATTTACAAAGTAATTGTAGTCACCTTTCTTTACAATTGGTGATGCTTCTAAAGATCTTTTCACTTCTTCTAACATAGTATCACACAAAAATTTTAAAATATAGATAAATATAAATATATTTTAATATAATTAAATAATTTTTCTAATAAAGTGATTATTATGCTCGGAAATTTAGGAGAAAATCTTACTAATACTATGAAAAAATTAGTAGGAATGTCTGTAATTGATAAAAAAACAATTAAGGAAGTTGTAAAAGATATACAACGTGCATTAATTCAATCAGACGTTAATATTAAGTTAGTATTGGAATTATCAAAAACAATCGAATCAAGAGCTCTTGAAGAAAAACCTCCTAAAGGTATCACTCCAAGAGAACATGTAATAACTATTATCTATGAAGAAATGGTAAACCTGCTGGGAAGTGAAGCAGTAAGCCTCGACATTAACGACAGACCATACAAAATCCTCTTTTTAGGTCTTCAAGGTAGTGGTAAAACAACCACCATCGGTAAATTATGCAGATACCTGCAGAAAAAAGGTTTCAATCCTGCTGTTGTATGTACAGACACATGGAGGCCGGCCGCTTACGAGCAGTTAAGGCAGCTGACTGAAGAAATGGACATTCCTCTGTATGGGGATCCAGACAATAAGGACGCACTTGACCTGGCCCAAAAAGGTCTGCAGGAATTTAAAAACAGAAAAGTCATTATTTTCGATACAGCCGGTAGGCACAAACAGGAAGAGGACCTGATTGCTGAAATGGATGAACTGGACAACATAATCAATCCTAATGAAGCTATCCTGGTTATCGACGGTACAATCGGTCAGCAGGCAGGTGAACAGGCAAAGGCATTTTCACAGGCTACCGACATCGGTTCAATAATTATTACAAAATTGGACGGTTCCGCAAAAGGTGGGGGTGCAATGTCCGCAGTTGCAGAAACAGGCGCTCCAATCAAGTTCATCGGTACAGGTGAACGGGTAGATGATTTCGAACTCTTTGACCCTGAAAGATTTATTTCAAGACTGCTTGGAATGGGAGACATCAAGTCCCTTATAGAAAAGGCCGAAGAAAACATTGATGAGGATGTGGCTGAAAAAACCATGAACAACATGCTGACTGGTAAATTCACATTGATGGACATGAAAAACCAGTTTGAAATGATGAACAGCATGGGACCGATGCAGCAGGTCCTGAACATGATTCCGGGTATGGGAAACAAGATTACAAAAGAGGCATCCAAAATGACCGAGGATAAAATTGACTCATATAAGGTCATGATGTCTTCAATGACCGAAGAGGAAATGCTGAATCCTAAAATCATTAAACAGTCACGTATTCAAAGGATTGCAAGAGGGTCAGGTGTACAGGAAAGCGAAGTAAAAGAGCTTTTAAAATACTACAACAACACCAAAAAGACCATGAAAGGAATTGGAAAACGTGGTGGCCGTTTAGGCGGCGGTGCAATGAACCGTATGATGGGACAATTCATGAATAGATAATATGTTAGACTTAGCAAGTAAAATTTTGGAAGAAGCCGACTATAAAATCTGCAAGCACTGTCTTGGACGTAAACTATCCAAAACAGTCGAGGGGTCCAACAATATTGAACGGGCCGACAAGGTATGTCAGGAACTGGGCATTGATTTGGATGATGCAGAATGCGTGATTTGTGATAATTTATTTGATAAGCTTGATGATGATTTATACAAAAAGATTGATGATAAGATAAATCAGCTGGGCATTGAATTCGACACATTTCTTGTAGGATGTCAAATCGAAAAGGACATCAGGGACAGGGACGATGAATTCAGTGAAAAATTCGATTTGACTGTAGAAACCATAAAAAAGGAAGTCAACAGATTAATAGGACTTGGAATATGGGAAATCTACGGTAAGGAAGCGGAATTTGAAAGACAAGACATTGTTTTTAATGTGGATTTAAGAAAAGAGCCTAAAGTTAAAATCCAAATAAACCCGCTTTATATTGAAGGAAAATACAATAAGCTGAAAAGGGGAATTCCCCAAACCAAATGGCCGTGCACAAAATGTAAGGGAAGAGGCTGTGAAGAGTGCAATTTCACAGGAAAACAATACCCTGAATCCGTCGAGGAGTTAATATCCGAGCATGTATTAAAGTTAACCAAAGGACGGGAAGCCAAATTCCACGGTGCAGGCCGTGAAGACATTGACGTGCTGATGTTAGGTTCCGGAAGACAATTCGTTCTTGAAATCAAAGAACCTAGAATCAGAAAACTTGACTACAGGCAACTTGAAGATGACATTAACAGGATGAATGAAGGAAAAACCTCCTATCATAACCTGCATCCATGTGAAAGGCCAAGAAAAGCCGAAATAAAGCAGTCATCTCCTGATGCATATAAAGTTTATCATGCAATCGTAAAATGTGATGAGGCATTTGACGAAGCCAAACTCGAAGAACTTAAGAAATTAAATGAAATTAACCAGCAAACTCCTTTGAGGGTACTTAGAAGGCGTGCGGATATGGTAAGAGTAAAGCATGTTCTTGACTTGTCATATGAAATAATAGACGACAAGACATTCAGCATGCATATCAAAACCGAAGGAGGCCTTTACATTAAGGAACTGATTTCCGGAGATGAAGGAAGAAGCAAACCTAACGTATCCGAAATATTGGGAGTCAATGCAATTTGCGAACAATTGGACGTATTGGAAGTAAGTGAGAAATGATATTATGGCAGATGAATTTACACATTTAACTGACAGTGGAGTACACATGGTTGAAGTTGGGGCAAAACCCGATCAGAAAAGAAGAGCTATTGCCCAGGGAAGCATATTTCTGGATAAGCATACCATAGAGTTAATACAAAACGAGGAAATCAAAAAAGGTAATGTATTGACAACAGCTCAAATTGCAGGAATTCAGGCCGTAAAAAATACCTCTTCAATTATTCCTCTCTGCCATCCTTTAGCTTTAACAGGAATCGAACTTGATTTTGAAGTGAAAGCTGATGAAATCATAGCTACCTGTGCAGTAAATACATTGGGTAAAACAGGTGTTGAAATGGAAGCTATAACCGGTATCAGCGTAGCGCTTTTAACCGTATGGGATATGGTAAAGGCTGTTGAAAAGGATGAGAACGGACAGTATCCTGATACAAGAATTAGTGATATTAAAGTTATCAAAAAGGAAAAAATTTAAAGTTTATATATGATGAAGAAAATAATTATATTCAGTTATTTTTATAAATTAATTTAATGGGAGATTATTATGGCAAAAAAAGATAATAAGATTTCTATGCCTCAAACTGGTGCAGGTTTAGTAAGATACTTTGATGAAGAAAGTTTAGGTCCAAAACTTTCCCCTGAGCACGTACTTGTTGCTACTGTAATTTTAGCAATATTCTGTTTCGTTTTAAGATACTCAGCTTAATATTATTGTTTTTAAAAAACAATACTCTTTTTTTATTTATTTGATACTATGTTAACTAAAAGAATTATTCCTTGTCTAGATTGTGATTTACAGGTTCCGGAAGGCAGAGTAGTTAAAGGAGTTGAATTCAAGGAAATTAAATATGCAGGAAATCCTGTTGACCTTGCAACACGCTACTATGAGGAAGGGGCCGATGAAGTGGTTGTCCTCGACATAACCGCATCTCATGAAAGAAGAGCTACAATGGCGGACGTCATTGACAGGTTAACCGAAAACGTGTTCATGCCAATCTGCGTAGGCGGAGGAATAAGGAAAGTTGACGATTATATAAAAATGCTTAAGGCAGGGGCGGATAAATGCTCAACAAACACTGCCGCCATTAAAAATCCTGAGCTATTGACAGAAGCTTCAAAAGTTGTGGGATCTCAGGCTGTCGTTATCGGAATTGATGCTAAAAGAAGATATGTCGACCACCCGGATGACGCTCCGGATAAAACTGTCATTGAAACTGAAAAGGGTTACTGCTGGTTTGATACAAGTATTTACGGAGGACGTGAATTTACAGGCATTGATGCAATCCAATGGGCAGTGGAATGTCAGGAACGTGGAGCCGGTGAAATTCTCTTGACCAGTATGGACGGGGACGGAACCCAGAACGGATATGATATTGAATTGAATAAGACAATCAATGATGCGGTGGACATTCCTGTAATAGCCAGTGGCGGTGTCGGCGAGCCAAAACATATTCTTGAAGTTTTTGAAAAAACAGATGTTTCAGCGGCTCTTGCAGCAAGCATATTTCATTTTAACCAATATTCAATAGGCACTGTAAAGGAATATCTGAAAGAAAATAATGTGGCTGTCCGCTTATGATTATCAAAAAACCTATTGATTTGGAACTGACCCAATTGTCCGGCCAGACTTCTCAGCCTCCATGGGCTGAAATCAACGGTACTTTTTCTAATGTTGTTAATGTTAATGGAAATCAGGTTATTTTTAATGTAAAGCAATTCGGTGAATTTTTGGATTTTGATTTTGACGGGGATGTCTCTCAAAGCCAAGCCGTTTCAAAATTAAGCTACATCTTTGATTTGGATTTTGATTTGGATAGGTTTTATAAATATCTTGAAAATCATGCCGAGCTGGTGGAAATGTCAAAATTCTGCAATGGATTAAGACTGTTTTTGGCACCTGATCCTTTTGAATGCGTTATATCATCAATATGTTCTGCAAACAATTCCATAAAAAGATGGACAAAGTCAATATCCGACATTAAGCATAACTGGGGAAATCAATATGGTGACTACTATACTTTTCCTAAAAGCTGCGATTTATTAAACATCTACCTGGATGAGGAAGAGGAATTTGATTTGTCAGGCATTTCAGATATTGAAAGATGTACCAATAATCTTAAAAATTGCGGTGTCGGATATAGAGCACCATATATGAGAAAGGCAAGCGAGCTTTTTACAGATGAAATGGACCTTCAGGACATTTCAAAAATGTCTTATGAGGAAGCATTTGAAACTATTTTGAAGGTTCCGGGTGTAGGGCCAAAAGTGGCGGACTGCATTTTATTGTATGGATTTAACTTCAAAGAGGCCTTCCCAAGCGATGTATGGATTAAAAGAATAGTTTCATACCTTTACTTTGACGGAAAGGATATAAGCGTTTCAAAGGTAAGGGAATTTGGTATGGAAGAGTTTGGAGATTATGCAGGCTATGTTCAGCTCTATATGTTTCATTATGCCCGCAAATCCGGTTTGATGGCAAAATTGAAGTAGTTTCATTTATGCTTTTAAGATTATTTTTTCATCATTATCGAACCTGTGGAATACTTAAAGATAGGGTTAATATTTTCAATAGCCGTCCTTCTACAGTTATTTTAATTAATTGAATTTTACATTAACGGCCGGTTTTTTTTGAATTTGAATTTAATTTTCAGTAGGGATATATATGAAACTGTTTGAAAAAGCATATTTTAAGTAGCTAAATGCGGATGTTAATGTTAACAACTGCATATAAGAGTTTATATTCTATAATTACCATATATTTCCTTGATGGAGAGCAAAAATTTAATATTAATTATTTGTACAATATTGTCATTTTTTACGGTGTTTGCCGTTAATGCGGTTACAATTGTTATTCCGTCCATTGCAGCGGAATATGGAATGAGTAATATTATTCAAAACTGGGTTACTATTATCTTTTTGCTGGTTGTGGCTGTACTGTCCGTTCCTGCAGGTCAAATTTCAGGAAAATACGGCCTTAAAAAAGTTACAATTTTAAGTATAATCTTATTTATTATAATTTCAATTGTCAATGTTCTTGTCACATCACAGGAACAGTTCCTCGTATGCAGATTTGTTCTGGGAATTTCTCTGGCTTTTATTAACGTTACTTCAATGGCAATGATTGTTTCCGTATTTCCTCCTGAGGAACGTGGAAAAGCATTGGGGATAAACATTACAGGAGTTTATGTAGGCCTGTCACTGTCTCCCGTTCTTGGTGGAATTTTAGACTATAATCTGGGATGGAGATCAGTAGTGCTATTTGGCGTACCGTTCTTGTTTGCAATTCTGGCCCTGCTTTTAACAAAAATAGATGAAGAGTGGAGCTCATTTGAAAACATTCCTCTGGATATTAAAGGGTCACTCACATACGGTATTGGAATGGTACTTTTCATGTACGGCTTTACAATACTGAATACTGCAATGGGAATTGCATTGACTGTTTTGGGAATCATTATTTTAATCGGTTTTGCTTTAATAGAACTGAGAGAGAAAAATCCTGTATTTGACATAAAATTTTTCAAAAATCATAAATTCCTCTCAGCAAATTTTGCATCACTATGCGCATATCTGGCGACATATGCTGTTACAACAATTTTAAATTATCATCTGCAATACATTAAAGGCCTTGATTCACAGACTGCAGGAATGATATTGCTTGCAGCACCGTTGTGCCAGGTTGTTCTCGCTCCAATTGCAGGAAGACTTTCTGATAAGTTTGTTCCGCAAATTCTTGCAGCTATTGGAATGGCATTAGGTACAATTTCACTATTTTTATTCTCATCACTGAGCAGCACAACTTCAATGGAATTTCTCTTTGTTGCAATGATAATCTACGGTATTGGTTTTGGACTTTTCTCACCGCCGAATACAAATGTCATTATGGGTTCTGTTCCTCCTAAAGACACATCGGTGGCATCAGCGGCAGTTGCAACAATGCGTACTGTCGGTCAGGCAATGAGTATGGGAATATTGACACTGGTATTTGCATTTGTGATGGGCAATGTGCCTATGATTGAGCAATACTATCCTCTATTGATTACTAGCTGTCAAATAACCTGTCTGATTTGTGTGATATTATGTATAGCATCTGTATTTGCTTCATTTGTAGGTATTAAATCCAGTGAGGTTTAGTTAAATATAATCAAATTAATATATTTAAAATTAGCAGTTTAAATGGGAGCAATTACATGCCCGTACAATTTTTTCTATTTTCAGCACGTAATAAGTTTAAATTAATTTATTTAAAAAAAAGAAAAGTGAAAGATAAGAATTATCTTTCTTCAACGGTCACTCTGTTCATTTTGTCTCCTTGACGGATTGCATTAACAACATCTTGACCTTCAATAACTTGACCGAATACAGTGTGTACTCCGTCTAAGTGTGGTTGTGGTGAGTGAGTAATAAAGAATTGGCTTCCACCGGTGTCTTTACCTGCGTGTGCCATGGATAGAGCACCAGTACCGTGTCTGTGTGGGTTTCCTTCGGTTTCACATTTGATTGTGTAACCTGGTCCGCCAGTACCGTCTCCTCTAGGACAGCCTCCCTGAATTACAAAGTTAGGAATAACTCTGTGGAAGGTTAATCCGTCATAGAAACCTTCTTTGATTAATTTTTCAAAGTTAGCTACAGTTCCAGGTGCTTCATTCGGGAAGAGTTCTAAAACAATGTTCCCTTTATCAGTTTCAATAGTTGCGACTTTCATTTTATCACCTATTTTTATATAATACTATTACTATAAGTATTATTGAATAAATAGTTAATGGAGGATAAAATGAATACTCAGGATTTAATTAAGATTGAAGATGATTATTTCATTAACACTTTCACAAGACAGCCTGTCGTATTGGACCACGGTGATGGTGTTAAAGTAACTGATATTGATGGAAATGAATATATTGACATGTTTGCAGGTATTGCAGTTAATGCTTTAGGTCACAATCATCCTGCATTGGTTAAAGCTATTCAGGACCAGGCAGAAAAGCTCATTCACATTTCAAGCATTTACTACAACGAACCTGCTTTAATTTACGCTAAAAAATTAATTGACAAAACCAGCTTTGACAGAATATTTTATGCAAACAGTGGAGCTGAAGCAAACGAAGGAGCTATCAAGTTAGCTGTCAAATACACTGGAAAAAGCGAAATCATATCAACCGTAGATTCATTCCACGGAAGAACAATAATGACTCTCGCTGCAACAGGTCATGAAGAATATCATGAACCATTCAAGGCAGTAATGCCAAAAGGATTCATCAACGTACCATACAATGACATCGATGCAATCAAAGAGGCAATCACTGAAAATACTGCAGCTATTATTGTTGAACCTATCCAAGGGGAAGGCGGAGTAAACGTCCCTGACAAAGATTACTTAAAACAAATCGAAGAAATCTGCCATGAAAAGGATATTGTTTTCATTGTGGATGAAGTACAAACCGGATTTGGAAGATGCGGAACATTATTCGCCCATGAACTTTTTGACGTTAAACCTGACATAATGACCATGGCTAAAGGAATAGGTGGAGGAGTCCCAATGGGAGGAATCCTTGCAACCGAAAAAGTAGCAAGCGCATTTGTACCGGGAGATCACGGAACCACATTTGGTGGAGGACCTTTAGTCTGTGCAGCTGCAAATGCAGTACTGGACACTTTCGATGAAGAAAACATCCTTGACAATGTTAATGAAGTCGGCGAATACTTCATTGAAGAGTTGAAAAAATTAGACAAAGAAATCATTGCTGATGTAAGAGGTAAAGGTCTAATGGTCGGTTTGGAACTGACCAAACCTGGAGCAGAATACGTTGATAAACTCAGAGAAGCAGGATTTTTAATTAACTGCACTGCAGGTAATGTATTAAGATTTGTTCCACCACTGATAATTACCAAAGAAGACATCGATGAATTTGTTAAAGCTTTAGACGAAATATTATAGGTGATTTAATGGGTGTCCATAATGAATATTCATGCAGCGAATGCGGATTTAAATTGGAGGATTCTTCAAATATCTTCTGGATAGATTTTGACAGAAATGTTCATGTGGATATTTTAACCGTTAAAGCATCTTCTGAAGCTTCCAAAGCTCTGGTTTCTGGAGGAATCTATAAATATTACTGTTATAACTGCGGGGAAGTTATCTATAACTTCCATATAACCTCTAAAGAAGAAGCTATTCGCAATGAGGAAATTATTTTCCTTCTTGAGAAACTTGACAAAAATGTTAAAATCATCGATTTCGACGCCAAATTCCAAAACTGCATAGAATGCGGCAAAAATCTTGATTTGAAAATGAAAAAATCATTTGCGCTTGACAGTGAAGGAAACTTCTGCATAGACGATCCGAAATTAAATGACTTTTCAGACAAGATGCTGGATTTAAGCGGTAAATACTACGGTTATTACTGTAAGGACTGTTCAAAGCAAATCAACAAATTTGTAATTTTTGAAAACAATGCAGATTTGGATGAGTCTTTAATAAAAGAGATTTTGGAAGACCATACCAATGAACTGACAGTATTTCTTGATGACACTTATGCGTTATGCCCTCATTGCGGGGGAGAACTCAGCGTATTGGGAGAATCTTCTAAATGTCCAAGCTGCAAAAAAGGCGAATTGAAATTGGTTAATCGAACCTTCATCGACTAGATTTCCCAATTTCTTTTTTCTAATAATTTTTTAAGTGATGTTGAAATCTCTAATGTTCTGATTTCATCCAGACTTGCCCACATCCACTCTGTGTGCTCATCACTGATTTTAACTTCACCTTCAACCTCATCAAAATACATCATAATCTGCACGGTACGCTTGTGCATGTAGTCGTTTTGAACTGCATCGCAAAAGTCACCAACTTTAACGTCAAGATTTGTTTCCTCCTTGATTTCACGTACAAGCGCATCTGCGAAAAATTCTCCCTTTTCAACCTTGCCTCCGGGCAATTCCCACATTTCAGGGTCGGTTCTGCTTTTCGGATGTCTTTTGACGATTAGGATTTTATCATTATTTTTGATTATTCCTCTAACGGTAAGTCCATATGCTTTCATATTGTTATTTTAAATGAAATAGGATAAGAATTTTTAGTATGTCATTCCCCTAAATACCCCTATTGCCAGTGATGTTAAAAAGACGGTAGTTATGAAAAATATTGAAGGGAATGCAATATATGCAAATATAAAGAAAATTAATGCAAAAATCAGTTCGCTTCTATGTCCGTCCAGTTCTATTTGGTAATACTCGGCCAGTTCGTATATTATCGGAAATATGATGAATGAGGCCGTAATCCATATGATTTCATAAACATGACCGTAAGGCGCCAGGATGTACATAATTACAGGAACAGTGATGAAACTGACTATTCCGCTGTTAATTTCTTCATATGGTAAATATTTTTTCAGATATATGTTTGGCCATAGGGATGCGGAATATAATATGCATGCAGGCCATGAATACTGCCCGAAACTCAAGATCAATCCGGCTATCAGTCCGCATAAATAGAATGCATTGACACTCACGTTTACATTGCGCTTAAGCAATATCAGCAGTATGACTGAGTTGAGTGAGTATGCAAGGAAAAGCAATTCCATAAACAGGTCAATATTTAAGAATAAGAGTATTATAAATCCGATGAAATATGAAATTGCATTTGATACTGAGCAAACGTTAAATGTATATTTTTCCTGCTTTTCAAGTAAAAAGTTGCTTATTTTAGGAATAACTAATGCAGTTAACACAGATACTGCCGCCAAAACTATGAATTCGGAGGTATCCGAAGATACGGCTGTGCATATTATCAAAAGCAGCGGGACGCATATTATGTTATAGTCTGTAATTTTTGATATTCCCTTAATAAGTTTTGTAAACATTATTTTACATTATGTTCTTTTAATTTAAACTTCTATCGGCAAAATCCTTTCCTTCATTAGTTTTAAATAGCTTAAACTAAATATTTTTATACATAATGTAACTTTTTAGGAGTTTTATTATGGATTTAAATATTAAAGTAAACGATAAAAACCATTTAGATATAGGCGGTGCCGATGCATTAGACATCGCAGAAGAATTCGGAACTCCAACCTATGTAATTGACGAGAATAGGATAAGAGATAACTATAACAGATTTTACTCTGCTTTTTCAAAATACTATTCTGATTTTAAAGTGTTTTACGCATGTAAAGCAAATACCAACATTGCCGTAATGAAAATATTGGAAAGCGAAGGATGCTGCATTGATGCAGTTTCCCCTGGAGAAGTTCACATTGCAAAAATGCTCGGATTTTCAGGTGACAGAATATTATTCACAGGTAACAACATTACCAATGACGAGTTAAAATTCGTTCACGATGAAGGTGCTGTTTTAAACATCGATTCCGTATCAGCACTTAACAGATTAGCTAAAATGGTTGACCCTGAAGGGCTAAAAATATCTTTCAGAGTAAACCCGATGGTTGGTGCAGGACACCATGACCACTGTATCACTGGTGGAGTAATGAGTAAATTTGGTATAATGGACAATGAAGCTGTTGAAGTTTATACCATGGCTAAAGAATTAGGATTTAATCCTGTCGGTATGCACTCACACATCGGATCCGGAATCCTGGACCCTGAACCATTTAAACTCGCAATCGAATCCACAATGGACATTGCAGGTAAAGTTCACCAGGAAGCTGGAATCGACTTTGAATTCGTTGATTTCGGTGGAGGTGTAGGAATTCCATACACTCCTGAAGAAAACATTGTTGACTTGGACAAGTTTGCAGAAGTCAATGTGGGACTTTTCAAAGAAAAACTTGAAGCATATGATATGGGCAACCCAACAATGTATCTTGAACCTGGAAGATACCTGGTTGGAGATGCAGCTGTCCTTTTAGTAACTGTAAACAGTGTAAAACAAAGCTACAGAAAATTCATAGGTGTAGACGCTGGTTTCCACACACTCTTAAGACCGGCAATGTATGATTCATACCACCACATTGTAGATGCAAGCAAAATGGACGCTCCAAATACTCAGGAAGTGGACATTGCAGGTAACGTATGTGAATCCGGAGATTTATTCGCACGTGACAGGCCGATGCCTGACGTTGAAGAAGGAGATGTATTGGGTATAATGAATGCAGGTGCATACGGATTTACAATGTCATCCAACTACAATTCAAGACCATTATGTTCTGAAATACTGGTCACTGACGGCAAATGCAATGTAGTACGTGAAAGAGAAACCTTTGAAGACTTATATGCAAAACAAAGCATTCCACCACATTTAAAATAAGTTGATAGCATGGTAGATTTAAAAGGACTGAAATTTTCAAAAATGCACGGAATAGGTAATGACTTTCCAATAATCGATGAAAGCAAAGGAGAAGTCATTCCCGAAGCAGACAAACCAGAAGCATGCAGAATACTATGTCACAGAAATTTCGGTGTAGGCGGAGATGGAGTACTGTTTGTAGAGCCATCTGAAGTAGCTGACATTGGATACAGAATGTTCAATCCTGACGGAAGCGAAGCTGAAATGTGCGGAAACGGTATAAGATGCTTTGGAGATTTCGTATACAGAAAAGGCATTTTAAAACAGGAAAAAATGACCGTTGAAACCAGAGCAGGAATCAAAACAATTGAAATCACATTGGAAGATGATGAACCTGTACTGTTCAAAGTGGACATGGGTTTATCCACCTTTAAAACTCCTAAAATTCCAATGACTTCAGATAAGGAAGAGTTCCTCGACGGTGAGCTTGAAGTTCTTGATACCACTTTCAATGTAACTGCAATCAGTGTCGGAAATCCTCACGCAATAATCTTTGTCGATAATGTTGATGAAGTTGACATTAACAAATACGGTCCTGCAATTGAGGCTCATGAAGTTTTCCCTGAAAAGATTAATGTGCACTTCGTTGAAGTCATATCCAAAAACGAAGGAAAAATGATTACATGGGAAAGAGGTGCCGGCGTAACATTGGCATGCGGTACCGGTGCAACATCCACAGCCATTTCAGGTTTCAAGTTAGGCCTGTTTGAAGAAAATGTATTGCTTCAGCTGCCTGGCGGTGACTTAAACTTTACAGTTTATGAAAAAGAGGATGCTCTCGGAGCCTTCATGGAAGGTCCTGCAGAGCTTGTTTTCGATGGAGAATTCTAATTCTCCTTTTTTTTAATTATTTTTTCTCATATATCCAGTTATCATCATCAAAATTGCTACAATAATAAGCAGTATTCCTAAATATGCGTATTTTGTTGTAATCAAAAGGAATATCACAGCAATAATTAAAAATACAACTCCTATAATTATTGATTTCATTCCGCTGTCCATATTTTCACCTCTATATTTTATATGCATTAATTAATGTGATATCTTCAAAAAAGAAATGTTCTTTAGCTTTAATTTCAGCTATAAAACCTAGTTTATCCAACATTTCAAGAGTCATGTCATTGTCTGAAAATGAAGACTGTATCACCTGGACAATTCCACCATCATTTAAATAATTTGACACTTCATTTAAAAATAAATCTATGACTTTCCTACCATTTAATCCACCGTCGAATGCATAATTTAAATTGCTATCAATAACTTCGTCTTCTTCGGTAGGCAGATATGGAGTATTAAATAAAATTACATCAAACTTTCTATTTTTCACAGGTTCGAAAAGGTTTCCAAACAATATTTCAATGTTTTCAATTCCGTTTGCCTCGAAGTTTTTTCTCGCAAGCTCACAGGCATCGAAGTTAATGTCTGTAACTGTAATTTTGTCTGTCAGTTTTGAAGCGTACATTGCAACAATTCCGGAACCTGTTCCTATTTCCAAAACGCTTTGTCCTTCTTTTATTTCCAGATTTTCTGCAAGTAAATAGCTGTCTTCTGCTGGAATGTAAACGTTTTCATCAGTATTTAAAACAAATTCGCTCATCGTATCTACTCACTTAAAATTAGGTTCAGCTCTTTTGATAAAAACAGTATCTCTTCAGGCTCGATTGCAATGACCCTTTTTTTAAGATATTCTTCAATCTCCTCATTTTCAATGGAGTTGATCTTGTTTTTCATCTCTTTTTTATCCAGATTGCAGATGATATGTCTTGAATCGATCAGTGCATTTCTGATTTTTTTGTTTCTATGCTGAAATAGAGCCTTTGTATAATTCGAATAAACTTTAAATTCATCCTTTGAGATTTTATTCTCTTTAGGTGTTAGCTTCACGACTGTTGAGTCAATTTTAGGCTTTGGAATGAAGCTTTCGGAACTGACGTCTGTTAAAGTTTCAACGTCGCATTTAAAATAAAGCATGGCGGACAGCCTTGAATAGTCCTTGCTTCCAACTTTGCCGTTCATGCGGCTTGCAAATTCCTTTTGATACATCAGGACTGCCAGGTCAAAATCGTAATTTAAAAATTTAAATGTGATTGGTGATGAAATCTGATAAGGTAGATTTGAGATGATTTTGTTGAATTTTGGAAAATCAACATTCAGTGCATCATCGTTTATTAGCTCTACATTATCGATTTTTTCTTCTTTAAGTCTTTCACTCAGTATGTTGGCTATCTTTGTGTCTTGCTCGATAGCTATTACTTTTCCAGCTTTTTTGGCAAGTTCGATTGTTAAAGTTCCAATTCCAGTTCCTATCTCTAATACAACATCATCTTTAGTGAGATTTGCAAAATTGATTATCTGGTCTCTTTTATTTCTGTCGATTAAATAATTCTGACCAAGATTTTTATTTAACGTTATCCCATATCTGTTTAGAATGTTTTTAGTTGTTTTAGATAAAGACTCATTAGTCAAATTATCACTTTATCTTCTAGGTTTTCTTGGAGCTTGAGTGAATATGTAATATTTATTTTTACCTCTTCTGACAGTGGAGGTATCCAATTCCTGTTTAACTCTGTTAACAATCATGCCTGCGGGATCGGTTAATGTTGGAAGTCTTTTGGTAATGTCTTCAAAA
This sequence comes from Methanobrevibacter sp., assembly GCF_015062935.1. Taxonomy (NCBI): domain Archaea; kingdom Methanobacteriati; phylum Methanobacteriota; class Methanobacteria; order Methanobacteriales; family Methanobacteriaceae; genus Methanobrevibacter; species Methanobrevibacter sp. The sequence continues at coordinate 79,310 of NZ_SUTM01000002.1, forward strand.
CTTTCAAAAGGCTTTTCCTCTCTTGCTTTAATAATGTCCCACATGTATTTTTTACCAATTCCTGGAATTAACTCTAAACTGTGAAGTCTTGTACTTAATGAATCTGCAGTATTAAAGAAATCAACGTATTTCTGTTCGTTTGCTTCTACAATGTCCCGAATTGCATATTCCAATTCGATTCTACTGGTTGCGGTTAAATTTTCGAAATTCAGTTTGCCTAAAACCCTATAGATTTTATCTCTTTTGCCTTTTCCTATGTAAACAGTATCTTGAATTTCCAAATCCACACCAGTCTTTGGAGCTAATTCTAGTAAAGTGAATTGTTCTGTACCAATAGCTTGAGCAATAGCTTTTCCACCAAATTTGGACATGTCTGATTTAACATATCCTCTACTTAAATAATCAAGTATTACAGCATTTTCTTCTTTTTTCACTGCTGGCGCTCTCTCTTTTTTGTTATTATTATTCATGTTATCACTTCACTATTGTTTTTCATCGGCCAAAATTTGACCTAAGATTAATATTATTTATAGTTATTATTTTTAAATGTAATAAACATATCTAAAAAAAGGCGGTTAAATGAGTTTAAAAATAAGTAAAAAAAAGGAATAGTTTTGCAACTATTCAATAATATCATATTGTTCTAAAAGTTCAAGAATTTTTTCCATGTCTTCTTTGCTGAATTGACCTGGTTCTTTTGCAAAAATTAATCTTAAGTCAGCTAAATCCTGTGGAACTAAATCTACAATATGAACTGCTACTTTTGGTCTTAAATTGAATTCACTTTGAAGCTTTTCGATAATCTCTTCGGAATCTTCAACGGAATATCTTTTAAACCTTGCAAGATGGTTTAAAGTAATGTTCTGTTCATAATTCAGTTCGTTATCTTCTGAAAATTCTTCGAGAACTTCTTTAACTTTAGCACCTGAAATAGGTTCAGTTTCAATAACTTCTTTTCCAATCATAAAACTCAGTTTTGTAATTTTAAGTGGTCAGGTCTTACAATTAATTCTTTTGCTTTGTTTCCATCTTTTAAAGCAACTAAGTAAGCTTTACCTTTTTGTCCTACGATTTTACCGGTTTTACCGTGGAATCTAGGAGCAGGTTGACCTTTTTGAATACTTGGGTTAATAGTAATGTGAACTAAGTCTCCTTCATTAAATTTTTGGAGCCTGTTTGTAATAGGGTTAGTTCTTCCCGGTCTTTGTACTTTAGTCATTTTTTTTCTTGATCTACTTTTTAATCCTCTTGATCTTTGCATGATATAACCTCTAATCAGTTCTGTCTGGGTATAAGTCTATGTTATCAGCGATCTAGTATTGTAAAAGCCCATAAATACTAGTAACATAGAGTATTAAAATAATGAATTATCATTCAGTGATATGATAATATTATATTTTTAGATTAATATCATTAATATACTTTTAGTTTTTTGCGGATTTTTCAAAAAATTTGTGGATTTGAAATTTTTTTTTAATTGTTGTGCTAAAATTTTTAAAAATAAAAAAAGAGGAGGAATGTTATTCCTCTTAACGTTTGACTTTTAAGGTTGTTTTAACAGTGTTTTTAAGGTAGGTAACTTTCATGATGTATTTTTTACCTACTTTAAGTTTGCTGATAACGCTTTTCTTAACGGTGAATTTAGCTATTCCATATTTATTGGTTTTGGCAGTTAATTTCTTACCGTTAATGCTGAGTGTTATCTTTTTGTTTTTAAGCGCTGTCTTTCCGTTTTTGAGTGTTGCTTTAACGGTTAGTTTTTTAGCGGATTTTTTGACAGTGTATTTGCTGGTTTTAAGGTTCTGTTTTACCTTAATTGTTTTTGTAATGCTTTGTCCCTTGTATGTTGCAGTCAATTTGTAGGTACCCGGCTTTAAGGTGCTTGGTATCTTAAATGAAATAAGGCCTTTAGCATTTGTTTTGACCTTGTAGGTTTGTTTGTTGAGTTTAATGGTAACTAGCTGGTTTTGGCCAACCGCCTGACCATTGTCCCCAATGATGTATGCTGTAAATTTAGACCCGTCATAATAATACATTGCAATATTTTTAGGATTCACAAACCTTGATACAACTGTAATTTTGCTTGTTTTAACATCTCCGTTTGACGGATTAACAACATTAATTATTTGAGGTTGTGTCAGTTTAGTGAACTTGACGGTTATATAACCCATCTCGTCGGTTGTGTAGTTTTTGCTTTTATTGTTAACTGACACTGAAACTGCAGTTTTGTTCAGCGGATTGCCGGCAGGGTCCAATACCTGCAGTTTATAGTCATAATTGCTGTTGATTCCTCTTACGGCATCATTGGAAATAATGGTACTTTTTATTTCTATATAGTTGAGAATGGTCATGTTTTTGTATGTTGTTGAGATAACATACTTTCCTACATCTCTATCAATATTCAATTTGGCGGATCCGTTCACTGATTTGACAGTGTAGTTTTTATCACCAAACTGGAAAAGGACTTCTTCACCATCATCAACTTCTGCAACGAATGGAGCATCACTTCCATAGTATTTCACCAGATTTTGAGTAATATTTAAATCTGAAACTGTGTATGCTTTTAAAATGGCCACTGCATTTGAAGTCTTCAGCTCATAATATGTTGTGCCGTTGTTGGTACTGTAAAATGATTGGCCCTTTTCAACATGAATTCTAAGGTTAGTGACAACGTGAAGTATATTTCTAAATGCTATTTTGAAATTGTCTCCTTTCTTGATTTGAATGAATTTGTTCAGTTTGATTGTTTCATATCCTCCAAAAGTACTTACTCCTTCATGGTTATATACAGGTACGTCATTGACATATATTGAAAATGCATATTTGTCACCGGAATTTTTAAAGTAGGTTCCAACGGCCGCAATCACTCTCTTAAACATTATAATGTTATACATAATTATGTTTATTTTGTAAAATATTTAAGTTTATTCAAAAAAGTTCAATAACTTTTCAATTAATGTTTTGAAAAAAAGCAGTCTGGGTATAATTATGGATGGTTTTTGGTGTTTAAAAAAAATGGTGTGAAGAAGATAACTGTTTAGTTATCTTCGAATCTTCTTCTGTCAATTAATTCTTGACGTTTACCTGGGTTCCAACCACCAGATGCAGATTTTGCACGTCCAACTTGTTGTACGTATCCGGTAATTCTGTCATACCATTCAACATCTTCGCTTTCACCGCAGGTAGGACAAGTATTATTTAATCCTTTCATTAAGGTTTTACATTTTAAACAGAAACTTAATGCTGAGCTGTAAGCCCAGAATCCGATATCGGATTTTCTTGCAATTTTGTTAGTTAAACTCATTAATGAATCTGGATCGGAGTATGATTCTCCCATGAATGCATGGAAGATATGTCCACCAGGAGTTATACTGTGATATTGTTCTTCAATTTTGATTTTTTCAATTAAGGATAATCCTGTGTCTACTGGTACGTGTGAGGAGTTGGTGTAGTAGTTTGCATTTCCTTCTCCCTGTACGATAGCTTGGTCTCCGAATTGTTTTTTATCGAGAGTTGCAAATCTGTAAGCAGTAGATTCAGCAGGAGTTTGAATTACAGACCATCTGAGTCCAGTTTCATCTTTTAATTGGTTAGCTCTATCGTTAATGTAGTTTATACATTTTACACCGAATTTATTGGATTCAGGATTTTCAATACCTTCGCCGAATAAGGATAATAACATTTCGTTAAGTCCAACAAAACCAAAGGATAATGTTGAATTTTCGATTCTGTAGTATGATTCTTCTCCTACTTTTTGTTTTAAGAATGGTAAGATGTGGAAATCATTTAAACATTTTAATCCTTGTTCTCTTCTAAGCATTAAAGTTTCAACAGCCAAGTCCATGTATTCATCTAAGTATTCGAATACTTGGTTTTCATCTTTGGATTGGTATCCGATTCTTGGTAAGTTTAATGTAACGTATGCAAGGTTACCGGTTCTTAAACAGTCTTTATCCCAGTCTCCAGTCCAGGTATCTTGTAAACAGGTTCTGCATCCCATGTAGTTTGCCATTTGGCCTCTGTATTCAGGGAACATGTTTACAAAGTAGGATGAACCGTATTTAGCAGATAATTCGTGGACTAAACGGAGGTCATCTTCGTATTCACTGGTCATTGTTTCAGGTCTTAAGGTGTAAATTGTATTTGGGAATAAATGAGGTTTACCTTCGTTGTCTCCTGCGAGTAATGTTTCAGTGAATGCTCTTTGGATTAATCTGGTTTCTTCTTCAAAATCAGCGTAGGTTCCTACAACCTGACCTTTTGGTCCGTATGCGGTTTCTTCTTTTAAGAAGTCAGGAACACCGAATTCCAGTGCCATACTTGTGAATGGTACTTGGGATCCTCTTGCTGCATAAGCCATATTTAAGTTGTAAACAAGCATTTGTACAGCCTGTTTGATTTCATCATAAGTTCTGCCTCTTGCAAATGGTGCAACGAATACGTTCCAGAGGGACATTGATTGTCCACCGGACATGTTTTGTTGTGCTGCAAGCATGATTTCACCAGTGTGGTTCATTAAAGTTTCCATGTGGTTTGGTGCACCTGCAATGGAGGTGTGGTCACCGGTACCGTCTACTTTAAGTCCGTATTTGATGAATGTTCTTATATCATGCTGGAGACAGTTTAGAGGTCTTCCTGCGAAGAATTCTAAATCGTGAATGTGAATGTCACCGGACATGTGTGCGTCTGCTAGGTGTGCAGGTAACATTTTTAATAAAGCGTATTGTTTTAATGCTTCGTCTGCTACATGTTTGTGAATACTTTCTGGGTTGTGAATCATGTTTGCGTTATCCCTGTTACCGTTTTCGATGAGTGATGTAATGTTGTATACAGGAATACCTAAACGGGTGTAACGGCTTCTTAAGTCTTCTAAACCGTATTCAATTAATTTTGTGTTAACCATTTCCCTGATCATTGGAGCGGTTAAGTATTCTACATTTAATTTTTTGAGTTCTTTCCAGGTTTCAGTAGCAATTTCAAAAGCAGTTTCTTGGCTAGCACCGGTTTCTTCAATCAGGGTGTTAGCGATTTTTGATAAGTCAAATGCTTCAATAGTATCTCTTGAAGTACGTACTTTTAATTGGGTACTTGCTAAGTATTTGTTTGCGATTTCAGGGTCGATATCTTCTAAACATTCGTGAACTATTTTTTTGATTTCTTTGGTTTTAATTCCATCGTATAATTGGGATACTACTGTAGCTACGATTTTATCAGATTCAAAGAATGGGGTTTCTACCATTACTAATGATTTTACTAGCTTTTCATAGCTAAATCTTTCTTTAATACCGTTATTCTTTTCTACATTGATTTTAACGGTTTCATTTAATTTATTTCCTAGTTCTGAAATTTTTTCCATGTACTTCACACCATTTTCCTAGTTTTTAAAAATTTATTATCCAACTGAGAGAGCATTCTCTCACCTGTTATAGTTTATGTCGTCACATGTATAATTATTGTTCGTTTGTATACGAACATCTATATAATACATGGTTCCTCATAGTATATAAATTGTTCGTCTTGTATCGAACAGGATTTATTTACTCTGAAATATATTATATTAATAATATTAAAAATCAAATGTCCGAGAGCATTTGAGAAGTAATGTCACTAGAAGAAAACATCCAGTGAGCTCTGTTTGGATTTATCACTTTCAAACAGTGACTTGATACCAAACTCCTGAATTTCCAAACGTTGTCTCAAGTATGGGGAAATCGGATATCTGTTAATCAGCTCCTGTGAAATTTCAAGATACTTTGTAACTGATCCCTTTGAAACTGAAAGTATCAGATTGCCTCCGCATTTCTGGCATTTTCCTGTAAGAGGAATCCTGCGGTACTTGGATCCGCACTTGGTACATCTTACCTTCTGTTTGGAAAAGGCTCTTGAATTGCCCATGATGTCTGGCAAGAAATGAGAGGACAATACCTTTTCAACAACCCCTCTTTGGTCAACAGCCCTGATTTTTTCAGCAAGACTGATTTGCGCCTCAACCTTTTCACGCATTGACGGCAAGGTCTTATAAAGACAGATTGTAGGCCCTGCATGAATGTTGGATGTGTGATGGGAAAACATTAATCCCTCATATTGCTGCGGAGTTCCCAAATGCATTTCAACATTGTCAATGTATTCCAGAACTTCAGCAGGTTTTAAAGGACTGTAAGTCTTTTCATAAAATTCAACAGGGAACCTTTCAAAGATATCCAGGTTGTGGGATTCGTCGTCTATTTCTTCCGGGTCAATTCTTGTAGATAAAACTAAAGGAGCATCCATACTTCCTCCTCTAGTGTTTGGTAAGTATGATTTTGAAAAGTTTAAAATTGAATCTAAAAGCAACATTATAGCATCTTCGTCACTGTCACAGTTTCTACGTTTTGCTGAATGGAAATATGGATGCGCATAACAGCCTAAAGCCTTTGTAAATCCGACAATCCTTCCAAGCACTCCTGCAGATGTGTGCGGTGCAAGACCTGCAACAAGATGTCCAATCAAATCGCTTTTTTCTTTGACATTGTAGAACGGTTCCATATCATAAAATCTTGTAAGCTCATCGTCAATGAATTTTGCAGTTTTAAGCAGATATTCTCCGCAGTTATCTGATATTACAATGTCCTGAACTCTTAACTCGATAATTTGGTCTTCATTTTCAATAGGATTTCCGTAACAGTCTTTTTCATAACCCATTTCCTTAAGCTTTTCCACAGTAACTCCAATTTCCTTTGGTATGAAATGAGTTAGAGGCAAATCTGTTGAGTCATGACGGATTGTTCCATCCTTAAATGTGAATACCTCATTTTTGGCTCTAAGAATACCTTTTTCAAGAGGCTCGGCCAGTTTTGATTCTGAAATCATACCAACTACGCCTTTCACTTCATCCACTCTTCTGACTTTAACATTATCTGATGCTTTTTTGAGCATGGATGCCAAAGGTATGTTTTTTTCACTAGGTTTTCCGATTTCAGTCGGACTTCCGCATTTCGGACACAGTGAATTGTTTGAACTGATTCCGCATGAAGGGTTTGTACATTTTCTTCTGGCTATTTCCACTTTGATATTTCCTTTTTTAGCGGCTGTTGCAATTAATCTTCGGGCACCTCCATTGTTTCCAATCGGGAACAGTACATGCGGTGCCGGTCTCATCAGTCTTTCCTTGGACTTTTCAGGTCTTCCTACACGTGTACCGATGTATGCCGGAGCCTTATTCTTAATCTCGATAGGTGAGATTTCATTGACTGCCTCCAATGTGCTGTCCTTTTCAGGCAACTTTTTAGGCAGTGTAACTAAAAGAGCGTAGGCATGATCCTTATCTATGACAATTTTGCCCTCTCTTACTGTATGAGGGACTCCAATAACCTCCAGAACTCTTTTAGGATATGATAAATCTAATATTAATTCACTATTTGCTTTATAATTTGCTTTGCCTTTCTCCAGTAATTCAATCAGTGAATTTAAATCTTCAATAGTAACGTCATTGTAGCAGTAAGTGTATTTCGGATGGAGAGGTATGTTATAGTTTTTAGACAGGGTCAATGCTTCAGCAGATGAGAGATATTCGTATTCGAGTTTGTGTAAATCCAAATCGTTGTTGTTCTCATCAAAGTTTTCGCTTTGCATTAGAAGTTGTATCCACCATTCTTCAACCCATCCTGAAGGGTATAACGGCTGGTTGTTTCTTAAAAACTCTCCGAATGCAACAAGCATGTCTCCAAGGAATAAAATTTCATCCACGTCTTTTTTAAGCTCACGGGCCTGGCGAACGCTGTCGATGATTACGACATCTCCATTTCTCAGCTTGACAATAGGGCCTTCGATTGAGTCTACTGGAACAACACAGTTTCCTTTTCCGGGATATTCAATTTTAAGCTGTGTTCCAACTGCCAGAAATTCGAGCAGTGCCATTGTTGCAGGGTGAACTCCCATTGTTGCAAGACCGGTATTTCTGGACCTTCCGTATCTCAGGCGGAATGCTCCCTTTTCAGAAGGATATCCGAGAATAGGTCTTCCTCCAATAATATCCTGAATATATTTAGGTTCACTGACTATATCTGAGTCTCCACTGTCTTCTGAGGATTCTGTTGTTTTTGGTTTGGAATATTCCTCAAGCCAATCCCAGTCAAGTCCCAGCTTGTTAGCAATCTTTTTGATTTTTTTGGATTTCTGGATTACTCCTTCCACCATCGCAAGCAGTGCTCCTCCACGGATGTTGTTTGTCTCGACACGCTGGAGGTCTCTGTGGGATACTTCAACCTGGTCAGTCTGTTCCCCTGAAACTTCTACGGGGATGTGGTTTGCGGCAAATCTCACTTCTTCTGGTGTTGGTGAGTACTGTAAATTTGTAACTTCGGATTCGTATAGCTCCACTTCCTCCACATATCTTTCGATTTCATCTTCGATAGGCTTGAATTCATCAATTCCAATAGCCTGTCTGATTTTATCTCCTAAAAGCACTGCAAGAGCTGCTGCAGTACCTCCTGCACTTCTGATAGGTCCTGCAAAATAAACTCCGATGTATTTTGTTCCGTCAAAATTATCCTTGATTTTTACATCAGAAATCCCTTCCAATGGTGCTGCTACAACCCCTTCGGTAAGGATAGCCAATGCAGTCCTGAGGCCCTGGTCACATCTCTGCTCAACGTCCCATTCGGCTTTTTCACCGGTGAGTTCAAACTTGGATGATGCGATTTCAGCGGCGATTTCAAATGCAACTGATTCCCTGTCCATATCCTTTTCCAGTTCCTTAATACGCTGAGCAACACCTTCGGGACCAACTAGCCCCTCTACTCTTTCAGCTAAATCCTTTGCTAAAGGCACTTCTGTTTCTGTTTCCACATCCAAACCTTTAGATCTAGCCTCATTAGCTATTTCGTATAGGTGATGGGTTTCTTTCTCTAATCTGTCAAAATAATCCATATTATCGCCACAAGTTACAAAATTAATTCGGTATAATATAGTTAGATTTTCATAATATTTGAATATTTTCAACATTAAAAATCATGATAAAAAAAGATTAAATATATTGTAATCTATAAGTGTTATATACTGTAATTTGACTGTTGAATTTGTAATTATTATTGCTATTTTGGTGATTTTAATGTCAGATGATAAACCAATAAATGCCATGTATGGCCAAAAAATGAAATTAGATTTAGACAAAATTAGAAATAGAAAAGCAAAAGCTAAAGAAACTCCAAAAGAAGTTTCTGAAGAAGTTGTTGAAAATGTTGCTAGCGAACCAGCAGTTGAAGAACCTGTTGTAGAGGAAGTTGCTGAGGAACCTGTAGAAGAGGTTGCTGAGGAAGCTAGTGAAGATGCTTCTGAAGATTCAGTCGAGGAACCTGTTGTAGAGGAAGTTGCTGAGGAACCTGCTGAAGAGGTTATAGAAGAAGATGAAGAAGACGATGATTCAGAAGAGGAAGTAATTAATGAACCTGTCGTGGAAGAGGTTATTGACGATCCGGTAGTCGACGGCGTCATTGATGATGAAAAACCTGATGCAGATTCTAGTTTGGTTGATGACTTGAAAAGGAAAATGAAAGAAAAAGATGAAAAATTATCCAACCAATCAAGTGAACTGAACTATTTAACTAATAAAATTATTCCTAAGCTTAAAAAAGAAAATGCCGAGTTAAACAAACTTAAAAACGAGTTAACCGATGCATTAGAAAAAACTACTAGAAAATACTTCGACCAATTAGATATTAACGCAGATTTGAGTAATAAATTTGGAAAACTAGGTGCTGAAAACGCAGTCAGTAAAGTAAGAGCCGATAAATTAGAATCTGAAGTTAACACAATTCGTGAAGAACTTGAAGGCGAAATTGACAGCTTAAAAGAAAAATTGGCTTCCGTTAATGTCGATGAAGTTAAAAATGAAAATAAACAGCTATCTAGTGAACTAGGTGATGTTAAAGATAAATTGGCCGATGCAAGAAAAGAAAACATAGAACTTTCAGAAGAAATTGACAAGTTAAGAGCTGAACTCATTGAACTTGGAAACTATAAGGAAGAAGTTGACAAAGATAACAAAAAACAGATGGATGAATATAAAGAAGAACTCTCTTCCCTTAGAACTCAACTTAAACTTAAGGAAAGTAGCTATGACAAATTATCCAATGAATCAAGTAAAACTATTTCTGATTTAAGAAAAGAAGTATCCAAACTTGAAGACGCATTGGAAAAAGAATCCAATAAAGGATTGTTCAACAGATTTAAATAGATGATTAATTTCATCTATAACTTATTTTTTTTTAAAATGACTCAAGATAACTGTTTTATGCAAGAAGCTATTAAAGAAGCTCAAAAATCTTTAAAAGAAGGCGGAATTCCTATTGGAGCCGTCCTAGTTAAAGATGATAAAATCATATCTAGAGGGCATAACAGATTAATTCAGAATGATTCCGTTGTGCTGCATGCGGAAATAGATGCAATTGAAAATGCAGGCCGTTTGAATTATGAAGATTACATTAATTGCACACTTTACACAACATTATCCCCCTGCCCTATGTGTTCCGGAGCCGTAATACTTTATAACATACCTAAAGTCGTCATTGGCGAGAACACTACACTGATGGGTGCTGAAAACCTGCTGGAAATGAATGATGTTGAAGTGGTTGTCCTAAATGACTCCAGATGCAGAGACCTGTTTTTAAGGTTTTTGGAGGAAAATCCTGAAGTCTGGGATGATGAACTTGCTAAAGTGGGAAATACTACGGAGGTTAAATAATGGAAATTATAGTGACAGATGAAAGGGATGAAAGATTTATAGAATTTTGCGGGTCTTTTGGATGTAAAATAGACGAACCTCAGGTAGTTTTGCTTTTAAATAATTTTGGAAAAATTGTCGGTTGCAGCAGCTTTAAGGTATATAACGCCGATTCTGCTGAAATCATCATTCTGTTTTTAAATTCCTATGACAATCGTGAAAAGATAGCCTATAAACTGATAAGGCAGCTTGAAAAGATAGCTATTGATTACGAATTCAAAAGTGTGGTTGTCCGTTTTGACAGCCGTGAAGACATCCTCATTGAAATATTCGAAAAACTGGATTATCAATGGGTGGATGAATTCTTAATGAAAAAAGAGTTTAAAAGTTTGGTTTAAAAAAAAGAAAAATTTAAAAGATTAAGCTTCCTGTCTTAATCTTTTTACAACAAAGTCTTTGTCTAAGCTTAACAAGAATGATGCAGCTCTTGGACCTTGTTTTTGACCTAGAATCATTTTATAGATAGCTTGGAAACCTTTTTGTGGTTTTAATCCTTGTTCTTCCAGGACTCCATACATTGCATCATGCAATTCTGCAGCATCTGTAAACTCTGTTGATTCCATTAAATCAGCTAAACCTTTCAGGAATTGAGTTTGCTCGTCAGTTAATGGTAATTTAGGCACTTTTTTAGTTTGCACTTGGAATTTTACAAATTTAGGTGCATAATTTTCCAACCAGTAAATAACGTTGTCAACTCTTTCTCTGTATTGAGCCAATTCAGTTTCAGTCAGGTCTCCAAATTCTTTGTCTTTAAAGCTTTTGGTCAATTGGGAGTTCCTTTTAAGAATATCAAATATTTTTTCAAGGTCATCTCCTGCAATCTGGTAAGCGTTAACGAGGAATCTGAAAGGTGGTCTGAATGGTAAAGGTGCGTCAGGATGCATCTGAACTATTTCATAGATTTCCCTGAATTTTCTTCCTTCTTTTTCAGATGGTGCTTCCTCTTCTCCGTAGAATACTTTTTCAACAGTATCAAAATTGTCAATGAAGTCTAAGAAAGGCATTTTTGGTGAGAAATCTTTAGCTTTCATTGGTTTTGATCTGAACAGGTAGTAATGGAGACTTTCTGCAGGTCCGATTTTCAGCCATTCTTCAGGAGCAAAGAATACTCCGTGGGATTTACTCATTGCTTCTCCGTCAAGGGTAATCCATTCGTATGGTACTGGATAAGGTGCAGGATAGTCAAATATTTCTTCGGAAATGACGCTACTTACATCATATGATCCTCCGCTTGCAGCGTGGTCTTTACCGAACGGTTCGCAGGTGGTTCCGAATATTTTCCATCTTGCTGCCCATTCCACTCTCCATGTAAGTTTACCGTTTCCGGATTTAATGTCCATTTCACCTTCATGGCCACATTCACATCTGTATTTTACAATATCTCCGTCATAATCGTAAGCCTGTGTGGTATTTACTCTGCCACATTCTTCACAGATCGGGTTGTAAGGAAGCCAGTCGTCAGCTAAAGGTTCCCTTCTGTACTGGTTGAAGATTTCTTTGATTCTTTCAACCTTTTCAAATGCAGTTCTTATGTAATCGTCATAAACTCCTGATTTATACATTTCAAATCCGGATTTGTGTTCCATTTCAATTCCATAGTCGTCCATTACTGAAAGCAGTGGTTTTTCAAAGTGCTCTACAAAGTTTGCACAGCATCCGTCAGGACATGGAATCATGGAATAAGGCATACCGAGGTATTTGTCATAATCTTCAGGTAAAGGGTATGGAACTTTTCTCAGCGGATCGTGGTCATCAGCAATCCAGATGGTTTTAGCTTTCTTTCCTTTTTCTCTTAATTTCTTTCCAATTCCGTTAGCTATAAAAATATCGCAAGAGTTTCCAATATGTATTGAACCTGAAATTGAGGTTCCGCTTGCGATGACATGTTCTTCTACATCCATTTTGCTTAATTCATCAGCTATGTTTTCAATCCAATGTGTCATCTATTTCACCATATAATAAAAAAATTATCTTAAAATAAGTTATACTAATTAATCTTTGTTGCTATTAATATAAAAAGATTGGTTTAAATATTCTCTAACCACTATCTCAACATGAATTAAATATATTTTGAGTCATTAAAGTGAAAAAGTTTTATTTTATTATTTTATTAACTTATATTATGACAGAGAAAGGAATTTCTGAATTTATAACATTTCCAAAAAGCTTTGAAAAATACCGATGGTACAAGCCGATACTTGTTTTCATAATTGCTTTGATAATATATTCCATACTTACCCTGGTGCTGGTGGCAGTATTTTCAGGAATTTATGGAGAATCACTTATTGATGCCCTCCTGAATGCGGGATATGAAGCCATGGACACTGAGGTGGGTCAAATCTTTAATCAGTTAGCGGTGATTATCCTGATACCGTCACTGTATATTGCAACTAAGATTGTTAAAGACAGGCCATTTTCATCATATGCATCCTCACGGGGTGGATGGAATCATAAACTCTTCTTTAAGGCATTAATAATCCCATTTATTGTATTTCTTGTTGTTGGATTTATTGAAAATGCAATAGCTGGTTCTAAAGGTGAATATCATTTTTCAATACTGTTTTTTATCATCACATTGATTCTTGTGCCTCTGCAGTCTATTGCAGAAGAGTATGCCTATCGGGGACTTATCATGCAGGCATTCGGCTCATGGTTTAACATACCCCTTTTAGCAGTAATTCTCCAGGCCATAATCTTTGCACTATCCCATGGTTACAATAGTCTTGGAAACATTGAAGTATTTGTTTTCGGACTTCTAATGGGATTTTTAGCATGGAAATCCAACGGTATAGAAGTATCTTCAGCATTCCATGTCGGAAATAACCTGGCCATTGCATTATTGGTCATGTTCGGAATGCAGGCATCAACTTCAAACGTGCAAATGAATGATGTAATAATTGCATTCATTGTAGATATAGTTCTCACTATGGTTATTTATTATGTAGCTAAGAAAAGCAACTGGTTTGGTGAAATCCCTGAAAACTCTCAAAATGCATGATTATTCTAATGAATAATCTTTTTTTCTTTTTTTAAATGTTTTTCATGATTTTGTCGATGGCGTCGAGGAAATCTTTTGAAATCACTTCTTTTCTCTCAGACCTTATTGCAAACATTCCGGCTTCAGTACAGACTGCCTTTAAATCTGCACCTGAAAGGCCTTCGGTTATTTCGCTTATTTCATCAAAATTGATGTTTTCTGCAAGCTTCATCCTTGAAGTGTGTATTTTAAGAATCTTTTCCCTGCTTTCCTTGACTGGATTTGGAACCTCAATTGTCCTGTCAAACCTTCCAGGTCTTAAAAGTGCTTCATCAAGAATATCTGGTCTGTTGGTTGCTCCAACGATTCCAACATCACCTCTTGATTCGAATCCGTCAAGTTCAGCCAACAGCTGCATCAAAGTCCTTTGAACCTCTCTGTCAGCTCCTTCGCTGCTTCCAACCCTTTTTGTTCCTATTGCATCGATTTCATCTATGAATATTATTGCAGGGCTTTTTTCCTTTGCAAGGTCAAAGACATCTCGAACAATCCTTGAGCCTTCACCAAGGTACTTGTTCACGAATTCTGAAGCCACGATTTTAATGAATGTTGCATTGGTTTCATTGGCCACAGCCTTTGCAAGCAGGGTCTTACCGGTTCCCGGAGGTCCGTAAAGCAGTATTCCCTTTGGAGGATCAATACCAATTTCCTCAAATATTTCAGGATTTTTTATAGGAAGTTCCACGGTCTCCTTGATTTCGGTAATCTGTGTGTCAAGTCCCCCAATGTCGGCATATGTAACATCAGGCTTTTCATCAATCTCCATTGCAGATACATTCTTGTCCTTTTTGGCAGGAAATACATTGACTACAGTGAGGCTATTCTGGTTCAGGGCAACTCTTGCTCCAGGCTCAAGCAAATCCCTGTTAATTGAACCAGGACATGTCACAAGAAACTCGTGGCCGACAGCACCTTGAATTCCTATTTTGGTTTCATCAAAAACTTCAGTCACTGTTGCAAGAACCAGAGGTGTCTTTTTAAATGAGTTGATTTCACCCTTGAGCTCTTTGATTTTTCCCTCAAGCTGACGGTTGCTCACGTTTGATTTCAGCTGTTCGCCTTCAAGGGCCCTTACCTTTTGCATCAGTTCGTCCTTGGTTTTTTCATTTTCTTCCTTTAGTGATTCAATTGTTTCAAGAAGCTGTTCCTTTGAATTTTCATTAGCGGACTCCATTAAAATCATTCCCTATGTTGTATGGTTAAAGTTATGTTTTTTGGAGTAATATAATATTTACATTAACGTCAGCTATTGGCAGTTTTCATTGTATTTCAGCTAGTGGATATATATCCCAGTTCAAAAATCAGGTGAGAATTTCAAAAGGTTAATGTTAATGTGGAAGGGAATTCATTAAATGGGTGTTAGCTAAATTGAAATAAAGATGTTAGCTGCAGGATTTAAATTCAGCAATGTTTAAAAAGTTTGTTTTGTGGGCTGTTATTATATCAATCATCTTGATGTCTGCTGAAACGAATGTTAAGTTGTCATGTGCTGTGCCACAGTCATGGGCATCTGCAATGATTTTGCAGTCCGGTTTGTGAATGCCCCACATGTAAAGCTGTTTTGCATAATTTAAATATTTTAAATAGTTGTCTGGGCCGCAATCATGTAAAATCATTATTTTTTTTAACATTTTCTGTCTTTCAATGTATACTTTTTGAAAATCATGTAGATATTCACTGAACTTCAGATAAATGAGTTCTGATATTCCTTCATTTAGCAGAGAGTTGTTCCAAAAACTTTCTAGAATTTTTTGTTTTTTAGTGATGTCCAATTCACATCCTTTTGTTTTTTCAAGAATAATATTTTCGAATTCAAAATAATTTATAAAATCATTTTCGTTTGTTTTCAAAATGGATTTGCAGTTTTCTAGGAAAATTTTTACCTGATCGATTATGTCATTTAATGTTTCATAATATTCTGATTCCACTAAAGTAGACCAAAAAATGGAATCATTTTCATGATTATCTATAAATGTTTTTGATTGTTCATGCCATTTGTCATGGATGACTGTGTAACCAATTGGAATGTTGGTGTCTAGAAAAAAGTTCATGAAATCACTCCCGTAAACTTTTGTGAATTTCATACATTTTTTCATCAGTGTAACTGCCACTAGACTGATAAATGTCACCATAAAAGAGGTATCTGTAATTCCAATATTTTTCCTTAAATTTTTTTTGTATGGTTTTGAATTCATTGTGTGATATTTTCACTGATGAATAATAAAATTCGGTATTGGTTTTAAATAATTCTGTAAAAAAGTTGAGCAATTCAATAGCAAAATTGCAATGTCCAAATGTTGAATCAATTGAATTTTGATAAACTATGTATAATATATAATCTGAAATTGAAAGAAAGAAATTAAATTCATCGTATAATTTTAATTCCTTTAATTTGGATGCAATTTCATCAAATTTTTGATCTAATTCGTTGTAAAATTCAAAATTTGGGGTTTTAACTTTTTTTTCATTAATTTTTGCTTTGACAAATCTGTTAAGTTTCTCAAATCCTTCTTTTATCATTTCTTTGATATTAGTTAATTTTTCGGGGTCATAAACAATGGGGATGTTTTCGTTGATGTTCATATTATTCACCTTAATATTGAGTATATTTTAATTATATTTAAATATTTTTATTCGTAAGTATTTTTAAATGATTTATTTAGCTTATAAGGTAATATTAACTTTTATTTTAAAAATTGAAGTCATTTGGTAAAATTGCTGCGACTTTGTAAAATTGTTGTGAAATATGGATTCACATTAACGTCAGCTATTTGCAGTTTTTGCTGTATTTCAACTGGCGGATATATATCCCCGTTCAAAAATCAGAGGGGAATTTCAAAACGTTAATGTTAATGTGGAAATGACTTCATTAAATTGGGATTAGTTATATTGAAATAAAGCTGTTAGCTGCAGGATTTAAATTCAGCAATGTTTAAAAAGTTTGTTTTGTGGGCTGTTATTATATCAATCATCTTGATGTCTGCTGAAACGAATGTTAAGTTGTCATGTGCTGTGCCACAGTCATGGGCATCTGCAATGATTTTGCAGTCCGGTTTGTGAATGCCCCACATGTAAAGCTGTTTTGCATAATTTAAATATTTTAAATAGTTGTCTGGGCCGCAATCATGGAGTAGTAAAGTTCTATTTAAGTTCTTATCTCTGAGGAGGTACATTTTCTTGAAATTTTTATTATGATTTTTAAAATTCAAATATAGTAAATTTGAAATTCCATAAATGAATTGGTATTTTTCCCAATAATGATTCAATATTTTTTGTTTTTTAATGGTATCTAAATTACAATTTTTAGTTCTATTTAAAACATATTTTTCAAAAGAATAATAGTTAATAAAATCTTTTTCATTAGTTTCTAAGATTTTTTCAGCAGATTTCAAAAATATTTCTATTTCATCAAGAATTTCATCGAATTTTTCAGTATATTCTTCTTGAACTAAATTGGACCAAAATATATCTTCTTTAGATTCATGTATCAGTCTCTTCGATGATTCATGTATTCTGTCATGAATAATGGAATATCCTAATGCAATATTTGTGTCAATGAAAAATGGCATGCAATTACTCCTTTAGACTTTTTACAAATTCATACATTTCATTTTCATCGAAATCATCGCTATATTCATAGATGTTCCAATAGAATTCTCGTCTGTATTCATGGTATCTTTTTTTGAAGTCTAATTTGAGTGTTTCATGATTTTTTAATTCTGTTTTAGAATAATTTTCTATCAATCTGATTTTCGCATTCCAGATTTCAACGAAAAAGTCGAATAACTCTAAAGCAAAATCACAATGTCCAAAATAGGAATCCTTGCAGTTTTGATCAATGATATATAATATCTCATCTGAAATCAGTTGGAGATATGTTAATTCATCATTTAAAAATTCATATCTTTCTAAATTATTTGCAATATCTTTAAATTTTTCATCTAATTCATTATAAATATTAATTTTTAGAGGTTCGGATTTTATAAGGTTTTTAAGCTTGTCAAATCCTTCTTTTATCATTTCTTTGATATTAGTTAATTTTTCGGGGTCATAAACAATGGGGATGTTTTCGTTGATGTTCATATTATTCACCTTAATATTAGGTATATTTTAATTATATTTAAATATTTTTATTTGTAAGTGTTTTTAAATGCTTTATTTAGATTATAAGGTAATATTTACATTTATTTTAAAAATTGAAGTCATTTGGTAAAATTGTTGGGACTTCGTAAAATTGTTGTGAAATATGGATTCACATTAACGTCAGCTATTTGCAGTTTTCATTGTATTTCAACTAGTGGATATATATCCCGGTTCAAAAATCAGATAAGAATTTCAAAACGTCAATGTTAATGTAAAAAAGAGTCAATTAAATTCAATGTTAAAATAAAAAAAGAAGTTAAAATAGATAGGAATCTATCTATTTAATTAAGTCAGAATCGGATTGGTCTAACCATTCGTTTACGATTTTTACTGCACAGTAGTTACCGCACATGGTACAGGTGTCCTCTTCTTCAGGAGGTCTTTGATCTCTTTTTGCACGTGCAGCATCTGGGAACATTGCGCATTCGTATTGTGCTTCCCAATCGAGTCTTTTTCTTGCTTCAGCCATAGCTAAGTCTTGTGAACCATCAATTTGACCGGTTGCTAAGTCTCCAGCGTAAGCTCCAATTTTGGTAGCTATTACACCTTCCCTTACATCATCAGGGTTTGGAAGAGCTAAGTGTTCTGCAGGGGTTACGTAACAGATGAAGTCAGCTCCGGCTTTTGCGGAAGATGCTGCACCGATTGCAGATACGATGTGGTCGTAACCTGGTGCTACATCACATACAATAGGTCCTAACATGTAGAACGGAGCGTTGGAACACATTTTCTTTTGAATCATTACATTTGTTGGAATTTCATTGATTGGAATGTGTCCTGGTCCTTCAATCATACATTGTACTCCAGCTTCACGTGACCTGTCGATTAATTCACCTAAAATGATCAATTCTTGGATTTGTGCCCTGTCGGTTGAATCAGCAATGGATCCTGCTCTCATACCGTTTGCAAGGGAGAGTACTACGTCATGTTCTTTAGCTATTTCTAAAACATAATCGAAATTTTCGTATAATGGGTTTTCTTTTTCATTTTCAACAATCCATCCGGACATGAATGATCCTCCACGGGATACGAGTCCGGTTACACGGCCTTGTCTTTTAAGTCTGGTCAAGGTTTCGATGTTGATACTACTGTGGATTGCCATAAAGTCAATACCATCTTTTGCCTGTTTTTCGATAGCATTGAATAAGTCATCTTCATCCATGTCAACTACTGAACCATGCTCTCTGATACTTTCAATAGCGGCCTGGTAAACTGGTACAGATCCTACTGGTAATGGAGACATGTCCAATACTCTTCTTCTGATTACATCTAAGTCTCCTCCAATACTTAATTCCATTAAACAGTCTGCACCGTTGTCAATTGCGATTTGTGCTTTTTGAACTTCTTCATCGAAGTTTACGATATCTGTTGAGGTACCTACGGTTGCGTTTACTTTGGTTCTGAGTCCTGCACCGATACCTGCTGCATCAATATCTCTGTGTACGTTTCCTGGAATTACTATTGTACCTTTTGCTACTGAATTTAAAATGAAATCTTCTGAAACACCTTCTATTTTAGCTACATGTTTCATTTCATCGGTTAATATGCCTTTTTTTGCATCACTAATTTGTGTCATTATACCATTCCTCAAATAATAGATTAAACAGTCAAATTAATTTTATGATATTCTCATCATAGATTGATATTGTGTTATTTTTATTTAATAGTATTTAAATTAATTGGATTAATGTTAATTCAAACTTTATTGATATAAGTAAATTTTTTTTTAAAAAATAGTGATTTTTAAGTTAGTATAACAAAATTAAAGGCGTGTTGATAAATATAAAGTTTACTTTAAAAAAAGTTAAGAAAATGGATTTAGTAAAATCCATTCATTCTTTCATATGCATCATCAAAGCTAGGCATGTTGGTTTGACATCCTTGGTGTTCAATGATGAATGATGAAACGGTTGATGCGAATTTGGCGGATTCCTCTAATGATTCGCCATTTAAGAATCTGGATAAGAATCCTGCACGGAATGAATCTCCTGCTCCGGTCGGGTCGACAACATCTGTTGGAATTGCATCAATTTTGATTTTATCTTCATTGGAATATATTTCACTTCCGTTTGCACCGCATGTTTTCACGATTATTTTAGGTCCTAACTGTCTGAGGCCCTGCAAATCAAGTTCCAGTGCGTCCAATATCCTTTCGATTTCATGGTGGTTTCCGAAAAGAATAGTGGTATTCTGCAAAACATCAATAAGTTTTTTGGTGTCGTACATTCCAAGGTCTTGGCCAGGGTCGAATGAAACAAGCAAATCTTCATCCTTTGCCTCTTCAGAGCATTTCCAGTTGAAATTTGGATCTCCTGTTGCAAGGTGAATTGCTTCTGCATTTTTTATGGCTCCTGTCGGAACTTTGCTTTCTGCAAATTCACGAGCGGCACCCCAGTAGAAATAGCTGATCTGGTCATCGTTGTCATCTGTGAGGACAAATGCTGTAGGGGTTGCTTCACCAGGAACAATAATTAATGAATCAGTATCGATGCCTAAATTTTGCATATGTTCAAAGTATTCGGTTTTCTTAAAATCACCACCAACAGCAGAAACCAAAGATGTTTTTAATCCTAGTTTTGCTCCAACACATGCAACATTAGCTGCTGCACCACCATTAAAGGTTTTCATGTTGGTTATTGGTGCTGAGAAATTCGCTTTTGGAAATTCAGGCACTCTAATAATGTAATCATGAGCAGAATGGCCTATTGCTAATAAATCTATGTTTTTTACCATAATATCGCCTTTTTTTATCTCAATTCTATATTGTGTTTTCTCATTATTTAATGTTTTGAAAATCACAAAAACACCGATGTGAAATTCCACATAGTCACTATTAACTATATTATATTATATAATTATTTTCACTTTCCCAAGAGCATTTGAAAAGTAATATTTTATAATGGTATGAAGCCCTGATTTTCGATGGATTCCTGGCCGTCATTCAGCAGATAATCAATAAATTCATCCACTTCGCTTTTATCTTCATTAACTTTAACTAAACTAATTACATGCTGGGTATCATACTTTAAAAGTTCATTTCCTTTAAAATAACTTGCATTTAAAAAACAGTGAAGGTTTTCGGAATTTCTCACTAACTTAAAAGCGTCAAACTGTGAATTGACCTTAAATTTAATGTTGTAGCTTATGTCATAATGTTTCAGTGTTGTCCATGCAAGCCTCTGGGCCGAACCGGTAACATTGACAAAATTCAAGTCATTCAAATCGCTGATTTTGCTAATCTCCTCGCAATTCGGACTTGAAATTAGGACAAGATAATCGTAAGCTATTGGGGTAAAGTCAATATCCCTTTCATATGCTATAAGTGGATCGTCCAAGGTCAGGATGTCCACGGCACCCCTTTTTGCAAGTTCAAACGCATCCTTGTCTGAACTGCTGTATATGTTTGCATTGAATGGATGTTTGATACTTTCCAGAAGCCCCGTACTTATGTGGCCTCCTGCAATGTTCAGGTTGGCGGTGTTTTCAATTTTAATTAAATATTTCTGAAATTCTTCAAGCAAGTCAAGACCATTTCTTGTAAGGATTGTGCCGTTGCCAACCTTTTCGGTAATTTTAAATCCCAGCTTGTCCTCGGCTTTAAGCAATCTTCTATTAAAAACAGTATGTGATATATTCAGTTCTTTGGCTGATTTTCTTTGGGATTTTGTTCTGGACAGTGATTCTAAACTTTGGTATAATTTATAGTCATAAATTTCACCATTTATGTCCAGGCTAATCAATCCTCTGCTGTTGAATTTCATTAATTATATATAAAGTTTGATGCATAATATAAATTATATTGTTTTAATTTTTAGGTAGATAAATATGGAAATAATGAAAGATTCAATCAATGCAATATTGGACAATATTGTAAATGCAGTGGATTATCTGGAAGAGGATATCATAGAACAGTTTGAAGATATAGTCATTGCCTCAAAAAATGTTTTTGTGACTGGTGCGGGAAGGTCTGGTCTTGCTGCCAAAGCATTTGCTATGAGGTTAATGCATTTGGGGATAAGTGCATATGTTGTCGGTGAAACTATCTCTCCGGCTATCTATGAAGATGACTGTATTATAGCCATTTCCGGTTCCGGAGAAACTAATACTATTGTTTCCGCTGCAAAAATCGCTAAGTCCAGAGGTGCTAAGGTACTTGCCGTTACTTCTTATCCTGAATCCAGTCTCGGTCAACTGGCTGACGGATACATTTTCGTTAAAGGAAGAACTAAACAGGAAGTGGATGATGAAAACTATATGAAACGTCAAATTCATGGTAATTATACTTCACTGACTCCTCTTGGAACTGCTTTCGAATTGACTACTCTGGTATTTTTGGATGCTATTGTTTCTGAGTTAATGGAAAAAATGCAACAGACAGAAAGTGATTTGAAAAATAGACATGCTGTTTTAGAGTAATTTAGTCAAAAATTACTCTATTTTTATTATTATAAACGTTACAGCGTTGGCCTCTTAAAAATCCAACTAATGTAATGTTTCCTTTTTTTGCAATATTATATCCTGAATTAGCGGGTGCCGCATTTGAAGCCAATATCGGTACACCTGCCCTTGTCATTTTTATGACCATGTCTGCAGGCATTCTTCCGCTGTAGATTACATATGACTGTGAAAGGTCAAAACCGTTGAGCAGACCGTATCCGATTACTTTGTCAACTGCAACATGGCGGCTGACGTCTTCTTTTACTACAAACTGGCCATTGTGAACGATTCCTGCAACATGTGTTCCGCCTGTGGCCTGCCAGATTTCGGCATTGTTTTTCAGCTCTTCGATTCTGTCCAGTAATTCACTTACATGGACCTGGAAATCGGATTCGACTGGATTGACATGTTTGATTTTGCTTCTCCATCCTCCTGCGGAATCTGAACACAGCACGGTTTCATTTGTTTTAAGGAGGGTGTCGTCGATTTCGACATTGATCTGATTTCCGTCAATGTCTATGCTTTTGATGTCATCCAGTGATTTCACCATATTCTCGTTGAAAAGGTATCCCACTGCAAACTCTTTAAGTGAATCTTCTATTGCAGATAGGCTACGGCTTATTTCTTTGTTGATTGTTAATGTGATGGTTTCGTCAAGAACTACTTTTTCTTCAACATCATTTGCTTTTCCGTTATTGTAATTTATTGCATCAATCTTTTCAACTTTCATATTTACTCCTCTAATACTTATTTTTTTAATTTTATTTTTTATATCTTTGTTGTGAAATCTAATTCCATTTCACCGAATTTTGCCTGTTTTTTGGGATGTTTTTTCATGTTTTTCATGACATGATTATATTCGTTATAACGAATAAAATTAATTTTATATATTTCGAACTAAATGTAAAACAATAATGTCTTGTGTTGTTATTTCAATTTCTTTCGATTATATTTTGTTTTTCTTTAAATAATCTTATTTAATCATATTTTTAGGTTAACTAAAATTTTTTATTTATTTTATTTTTTGAAATGATTTTTACCAACGAAATTGTTACGATATATATAAAGGAGTGATATGAAAAGTAGTTATATTAGTATTTTTGCAAAAATTTGCATTTATTATTATTTAAGTTAAAAAATGATTTAAATGGTTTATTTTAATAGTGTGCTATGAATAATATCTATATTAGCGTTAAAAAATCTTGTTAAATGTTTATTTTTTAAAAAAATAGTGATTGTCGATATGATAAGTTATTTATAATGATTAATTATTACAATTATATATAACTCGATTCTCCTATTTAAATATTTCTTTTAGCTTCATATAACAAAGCCTTTTTATATATAAAAGACTAACATATTATCATAATACTTTGTATTAATCTTAATATGGGATTCCATAGTATTATTTTTTAAATTTAAAAAAAGGGAATAAGAGGTTGATAATATGAGTTCATCTTTTAAAAGTCCAGTAGAAACAGCAAAAGCAATTTCTGCTACTGCTGGATCTAAAAATTCTGCTGGCCTCGTAAATGTAATTTTACTCTCCTTCTTAGCAGGAGCATATATTGCATTCGGTGGTTTATTAGCAGTTGTTGCAAGCGCAGGTATGTTAAAAGCAGGCGCTCCAATTGGTTTAGAAAAATTTGTATTCGGTGCAGTGTTCCCTGTTGGTTTGATCATTGTAGTTCTCGCAGGATCTGAACTATTCACCGGAAACGTAATGTTCATGACTTTAGGTGTTTTAGACGGTTCCGCATCTGTTGGCGGTCTCGCTAAAAACTGGGTTGTAAGTTGGATTTTCAACTTTGTAGGTGCTTTATTCGTAGCTTACGTTCTCGCTTTCATGGGCGGAATTACCCCTACTGACGCAACCGCACCAGCATACGCTATTTCAGCAAAAGCAATTGCTGTAGCTGAAGGTAAAGTCACAATGCCATTTACAGTAGCGATGATTAAGGCTATTGGTTGTAACTGGCTTGTATGTTTAGCTGTATGGTTAGCTAATGCATCTGATGATATCATCGGTAAAATCGTTGGTATTTGGTTCCCAATTATGGCTTTCGTTACCATTGGATTTGAGCACAGTGTTGCAAACATGTTCTTCATACCATTAGGTATGTTCTTAGGTGCTAAAGGCGTAACTTGGAGTACTATCATCGTAAACAACTTAATTCCAGTAACAATCGGTAACATTATCGGTGGTGCAATTTTCGTTGCATGTATCTACTGGTACACTTATCTTAAAGAATAAGTAAGATAGAAACAAAAAAACTAAAGAAGCTTTTTTAAAAGCTTCTTTTTCTTATATTCATTAAATTAAAAATATATTTTGGAGATTATAAAATGGTTGAAATTAAATATGTTCCAACAATTTGTCCATACTGTGGTACAGGTTGCGGACTCAATTTCGTTGTAAAAGACGGAAAAATTGTTGGTGTAGAACCTTTAAAAAGACACCCTGTAAATGAGGGTAAAGTATGTCCAAAAGGTAACTTTGGATATCAGTTTATTAATAGGGAAGACAGATTAACTACTCCTTTAATAAAAGAAAATGGTGAATTCAGAGAAGCTTCTTGGGATGAAGCATTAGACTTAGTTGCTAACAAACTCAAAGAAGTATCCGACGAAGATCCAAACAAAGTTGGATTCTATGCATGTGCTCGTTCTCCTAACGAAAACATCTACATTACTCAGAAATTAGCAAGAGTAGCTTGTGGTACCCAAAACGTAGACCACTGTGCACGTATCTGTCACGGTCCTACTGTAGCAGGTTTAGCTAACACTTTCGGATCAGGTGCTATGACCAACGGATTCGACAGTATCAAAGAAGCAGACTACATCTTCTGTATCGGTTCCAACAACATGGAAGCACACCCATTGTTCGGACGTAAATTAATCCAAGCAAAACAAAACGGTGCTAAATTAGTTGTATTAGACCCAAGATTCACTCCTACTGCTAAAATTGCAGATGAATACGTACAATTCGAAACCGGTACTGACGTAGCTTTAATGAACGCAATGATTAAAGTAATCATTGACAGAGGCTTACAAGATGAAGAATTCATCCACTACAGAACCAAAGGTTTCGAAGAAATGAAAGAAACCGTACAAAAATACACTTTAGATATGGCTTCTGAAATTACTGGTATCAAACCTGAAGTAATCGAACACTTAGCTATTGATTACGCATCTGCTGACAAAGCAGCTATCGTATACTCATTAGGTATTACCGAACACTCCCACGGTGCTGACAACGTTATGTCCACTGCAAACCTTGCAATGTTAACCGGTAACATTGGTAGAGAAGGTACTGGTGTAAACCCATTAAGAGGACAAAACAACGTACAAGGTGCTTGTGATATGGGTGCATTACCTTCCGATTACGTAGGTTACAGAAAAGTTAAAGACCCAGAAACTACTGCATGGTTCAATGACTACTACAGTGGATACGGTTACGAAGTAAACTTACCAACCACTCCAGGTTTAACATTAGTAGAAATGATGAACGCTGCTCACGCTGGTGACTTAAAAGTATTATACATCCACGGGGAAGACCCAGTTCTCTCTGATGCAGACGTACAACACACCAAAGAAGCACTCGCTAACTTAGAAATGTTAGTTGTTCAAGAATGTTTCTTAACCGATACCGCACAATGTGCTGACGTTGTATTACCTGCAGCAGGTTGGGGTGAACAAGAAGGTACCTTCACCAGTGGTGAAAGAAGAGTACAATGCTTACACAAAGCACAAGAACCTCCTGAAGGTGCATGGGTAGACTGGAAAATCATGGAAGAAATCGCTGTTAGAATGGGCGTTCCTAGAGAATTATTCCACTACGAATCTGCTGAAGAAATCTTTGATGAAATCAGAGAATGTGCTCCTATCATGGCAGGTATGAACCGTGAAAGATTAGACACTCCAGAAGCACTTCACTGGCCTTGTCCTTCCGAAGACGACCCATGTCAACCATTAATGCACAAAGTAAAATTCGCACACCCAGATGGTTTAGGTGTCTTCCAAGCATTAGAACACAAAGGACCTGTTGAAACCGTAGATGAAGAATACCCATTATTATTAACTACTACAAGGATATTGTTCCACTACCACGCAGCAATGACCAGAAGATGTGAAACCTTAAACAATGAGGTAAAAACTGGATTCATCGAAATCAACACTAAAGATGCTGAAGCAAGAGGAATCCTCAACGGTGAAGTTGTAAGAGCATTCTCTAGAAGAGGAGAAATCGCAATTCCTGCTCGTGTAACTGACGACATCAAAGAAGGTATTGTAAACATTCCAATGCACTTCGTAGAATGTGCAGCAAATGTATTAACTAACTCCGATTCTTTCGACCCTAAATCCAAAATGGTTGAATTAAAAGCTTGTGCTATCCAAGTAGAAAAACTCCCAGATGTTGTTGAAATGAAAGGAGAAGTCTACAAAGATGGTACTGACACTGAAATTAAAGCTGAAAACATGGCAACTACCACCGTAAAAGTAGGTAAATAAATAGGGAGTAGATTTAAATGAGCGCAAAAATTAACGATATGTACTACGCATACTCTGCTATCGAGGATATCAAAGAAAAAGGAGAGTACGGTGGAGTAGTAACTACTATCATGAAATACTTATTAGAAGAAGGTATCGTTGACGGTGTTGTTGGAGTAACCCAAGGTCACGATATTTATGATGGTGTACCAACTCTTATAACTGACCCTGCTGACGTTATTAAAACTGCAGGATCCATTCACTGTGGTACTTTAAACATTGCTAAATTTGTATCCAAATACTTAGATGGTGCAAGATACATGAAATTAGCAGTCGCATGTAAACCATGTGATGCAATGACCATCAGAGAATTAATGAAAAAAGGAAAAATCATCGAAGAAAACGTCATTATGATCGGTGTTAACTGTGGTGGAACTATGTCACCTGTTCCAACCATGAACATGATTAGAGATGTATACGATTTAGATCCTAAAGATGTTATCAAAGAAGAAATCGCTAAAGGTAAACTCATCATGGAAACTGCTGACGGCGAAAAAGCTTTCAAAATCGATGAATTAGAAGAACAAGGAATGGGTAGAAGAGAAAACTGTCAAAGATGTAATCTCAAAATACCTTCCAACGCTGACTTAGCTTTAGGTAACTGGGGAGTTATCGGTCCTTTAGCTGGAAAAGCTACTTTTGTTGAAGTATTCACTGAAACTGGTGCTGACGTTTTAGGTAAAGTAATTGACGCAGGTTTAATTGCTACCGAAGAACCAATCGCAAAAGGTATCAAAATCAGAGAAAACATTAACAACTTCATGTTAAAAGAATCCCAAGCTAAAAAAGAAATCGATTACGCAGGAACTACCGGAGACATCATCGATGTATTCTACCAATACGAAGATGAATTCTCTAAATGTATGAAATGTTACGGTTGTCGTGAAGCATGTCCATTATGTTTCTGTGAAGACTGCTGTCTCGAAGCTGAAGGTCCTGAATGGGTACCTGGTGGATACACTCCTGCTGCTCCATTCTTCCACTTAACACGTATGGTGCACATGGTTGACGCATGTACTAACTGTGGTCAATGTTCCGAAGTATGTCCATGTGAAATTCCTGTAGCTAAAGTATGGAGTACTGTAAACAACAAAGTTAGAGAAATCTACGGATACATCCCAGGTATGGGTAGTGATGATCCACTTCCATTCACTGACCACGTATCCAAAGCTAAATGGTTATAAGGATTCGTCCTTATTTCCCATTTTTTCTTTTTTTTGAGATGTTAAATTAACAATGTTATATTTCAGTTATATAAAAAATAATATTTGGCTTTAAAAAGCGTTCTTTTTTAAAAAAAATTAGGAATTAAACGGTTCACGGTTGTTAATTCCTTTTAAGAATATCTCTTCCAGTTCTTCCTCGCTTGCACCATTTCTGACATATGAAATCAGCTCGACAAGATTGTCATTTCTAAGCAGGCAAGGTTTGATTTTACCGTCAGGTGTTATCCTTAATCTGGAGCAGTTTGCACAGAATGTAGCATTATCCACTGGTTTAACTACCTCGATTTCTCCACCGTCTATGTAATATTTTTTACGTCCC
The DNA here is from genome assembly GCF_015062935.1 of Methanobrevibacter sp. Lineage (NCBI taxonomy): Archaea > Methanobacteriati > Methanobacteriota > Methanobacteria > Methanobacteriales > Methanobacteriaceae > Methanobrevibacter > Methanobrevibacter sp. The sequence continues at coordinate 107,782 of NZ_SUTM01000002.1, forward strand.
TGCATAAATTTACGTTCATGAACCTCATCAGCTATATCGGCCAGCTCTTTTTCGATGTCATCAAGCTTATAGTGATAGTCGGCACTGAATTTGTCATCGTCACAGTTCTCACTTTCAATCAGTTCAATAAGCTGGAGGACAATGTCATGCTCTTTACAGAATTCAAACATATCATCGATTTCATTCTGATTGATGTCCTTCATTATGACCATGTTTATTTTAACAGGATACATTCCAACTTCAACTGCTTTGAGAATTCCTTTTTTGGCATCTTCAAGATAATCCTTTTTGGTAATGAATTCAAAAGTTTCCCTGTTAAGGGTGTCCAGGCTTACATTAACTCTGTCAAGGCCTGCATCCTTAAGGTCCTGTGCATATTTTTCCATAAGAATGCCGTTTGTGGTCATTGAAATGTCCTTGAAATCAAGACTGGCTATTTTTTGAACTATCTCTACAATGTCCTTTTTAAGCAACGGTTCTCCGCCTGAAAGTCTGATTTTCTTAACGCCAAGTTTTTTAGCTATTTTACAGATGGTATACAGTTCATCAGCTGTCATTTCATCCTTGGATTTGACCATTCCGTCATGATGACAGTACAGGCAGTTTACATTGCACCTGTTTGTTAATGTGATTCTCAGTGAAACAATGGGTCTTTCATATCTGTCTGTAACATAATCTTCAAGCATATTATCATTCTCCCACTGTAACGTTTATCTTGTTGATTTCACTGTCAATTTTAAGTGAACTGACAACTGCAAATATTGTTTCCTTTAAAATGCCCTGTGTAAATTCGTTGATTTCAACGTCATGGCCGTTGGTCTTAAGGCTGATGTGTGCATTTTCCAGTTTTTTGCCCGTGATGTCTTTTATTTCAATATCAATCAGTTTGACATTATCTTCAGTTTTGATGGCATTGATCATTCCCTTTATGGAATTTGATACAATGTTTCTGGTAAATGCGTTGATTTCAAGATTTTCATCATTGATTAAAATTGTGCATTCAGCATCTATCGGGTTTTTTGGGGTATTTTCATTGGGGATTACGACTTCTATTTTGCCGATTTCGGAAACGTCATACTCTTCAAGATTCAAGGTGTTTATGACTCCGACAAGACTTTGTTTTATGTAATCGCTGACAAATCTGTTAAGACCTACAACTTTACCGTCTATTGATAAATAGCTTTTTACATTATCCAAATCGTCTACACTTAAATTTCCATTTCTTATTTCACTTGCAATGACTTCTCCATTGTTGAATCCACAGTTATTTGCAAATAATGTGTCAACTATGTCATGACCTCTCTGTTCTATTAAATCTGCAAGTTCGCTGACTCCCTTATCATCTATGGTAAAAGAGTCAACCTCTTTTATTGTGTATTCATCCCTTACGTTAGGTGAAGTTATGATTTTAGGGTAGTTGTAACTTTTGTATCCTTCAATGATTACAAAGTCAAAATCGTCAAAGTGTTTTAGCAGGTATAATATCCTGTTTAAGTCGTGTTCTTTTCTTGCATTAAAAAAAGTTGTTGACCCAACACCTACAACCAGATTGGCTCCGGCCTGTTTATGTTTCCAGGTGTCTGTATTTTCTTTGTCCATTTCTATTGAATGGTGTGAATGCTTGATTGAGGCTACGTTGTATCCTCTTTTGGTTAGCTCTTCGATAACTTTAACAGTTAGCGATGTCTTTCCTGTATTTTTCTTCCCGACAATAGATACTATTTTCATTTTTACTCCCCTTATAATAATATATTATTCGTATTAATTAAAAATTTCTACATGAGTTCATGTGTAGTTACTACACATTTTAGGTTAACCTAAAAATTTAGGTCATTTTTCACTGTTTTTGTAATACTTTTTACATCGATTGATATTATTTTCACAACGATTTTTTTTAAAAATTTAAAGATTTCTCAAAACATATTTACCTAATTATTCTTCTACACTTTAAAAATTATATCTGTTAAAAATAAATAAGGTTTACTGATTCTGTTTGCTTAATACTCTTTTTATATTAATTTTTGAAAAAATTTTTGTGTAGTTATCCCACAGTAATATTTAAGTCTTTCGACTTAAATCTAGTAGGCAACTATATTTATATAAGAAAACATATGTGTTATCATTACACATTGGTGATTTTAAATGCCGAAACATATTGCATCTGGTCTTAAATATTTGGCTGCGGTCAAGTTGAAAGATGAGGGTAAAAGTCATCAGGCAATTGCCGATGAGTTAGGCGTTGATAGATCTACCATATCTCACTATCTGAATGGTAGAAACCTGTCTTGGAACTCAATTGACGTTGCAAGAACAATCATCGAGCTGTGCCCTCCAGATTTCCTGAAAATGGCGGAGGCAATATTTGAGGAACCAGAACAGAGTCGTAAAATTGTGAGTATTTGCAGAGAAAGAGATTTCGAAGTAATTATAGAAGATTCTTGTATTGGTTGCGGTTTATGTGTAAATGCATGTACAATGAAAGCTATTAAATTAGAATCATTGCAAGCGCATGCAGACTCCATGCAATGTTGTGGTTGTCAGCTGTGTAGCGAAGATTGCCCAACGAATTCTATAAAAATTTTGGAGATTGAATATGATTAGAAATTTAAAAGAGGTTAAAGACAACAACTTTGACATCACAAGATCTGCTGAAGAAGTTAGAAACTTGTCTTTCAATGACCACACCTGTTTAGGTTGTGGAATTTGTGAATCCACTTGTCCTGTTGAAGCGATTACCTTAAACGCAATCGCTGTCGACGCACGTCACAGAGTATTCAATGACGTTTACTTCAGTGGTCACGAAAAGATTGCTCAAAACTTCAAAGAAGATTTCGATGTTCAAAGAATAAGCATTGACGAAAGTAAATGTGTATTATGTGGTATGTGCAGTGGATTATGTCCAGTTGATGCCTTAGTATTAACTATCGATGGCGTACCTATCAAAGAAATTGAAGCATATCCTCATTACAACGCTTTCTCAGAAATCGATGATGATGAATGTATTTACTGTAAAAGATGTGAAACTGCATGTCCTCGTGATGCAATTGTCATTGAAAGAGTTTTACCAAACCGTGCTGACTTAGTAACTGGTGAAATTAACGTAAATGATGAAGAATGTATTTACTGTGGAGTATGTCAAGAATTATGTCCTGCAGAAGCAATTGTTGTAGATCAAGAAACAGGAAAAGAATCCATTGTTATTGATAAAGACAAATGTGTATACTGTCTCGTATGTAAAAAAGCTTGTCCTACCAACGCTATTAAAGCAATTTGTAGAGCATGTAACTACGGTGAATATGACTTAGATCCTTCCAATGCAGTTGTAAAAGGAAATTCAGTTATTGATTCTGATCTTTGTGTATTCTGCGGTTGGTGTGAAGGCGTATGTCCAACTGACGCAGCAAAACATAAAAAACCATTCCAAGGTTCTATTGAAATTGATGACGACAAATGTCAAGCTTGTGGAGCTTGTGTAGATATTTGTGGATGTAACGCATTAGCATTTCCAGTATCCTCAGGTCCTGGTTCTAGAATGGAACATGTAATTGCTTACAATGATTACTGTGTAAAATGTAAAGCATGTGCTAACGCATGTCCTAACGGTGCAATTACTGTAAAAAGAACTGAAATTGACCACACACCTATTAGCTCAACTACTTGGAAAGAAGCTTTAGACGCAATTAAAGACTAGGTGATTAGATGGAACTTAAAGTTAATCAAGATAATTGTTTAGGATGCGGGATTTGTGTTATTGCTTGTCCTGTAAATGCAGCTATCAGTCCAGAAAATGCTGGTGGTAATGGTGCAAAGACTGAAGAAGTTATTATGATGGTAGAAAACGGATTTATCAAACTTTTCAGTCCTGAAAAATGTGAAGAATGTGGAACATGTCAAATGTTTTGTCCAGTAAATGCTATATGGTTAGAATAGGGGGATTATTATATGCATTATGCTAATACTTATTTAGAAAAACCTGTAGTACCAGATGTAAAAATTACTGGTGAAGGAACAACTGACGTACTTAAATGTATGTTAAACACCGGATCTGACATCTACCAAGGTGCTTGTAAAAAAAGAGGATCCACTTTAAAAGAAGAATACAAAAACGCTTCAGGTACTTGTTACATGGATCCTAGAGATATGGCAAAATTAGGTGTAAACAACTGGGATACTGTACTTGTAAAAACTGATTTCGGTGAAGTAGTAGTAAACTGTGCAGTATCAAGAGACGCACCTCACGAAGGAACTGTATTCATTTGTAAAGGACCATGGGCTAACACTATCGTAAGTCACGATACTTACTGCTGTTCTGACCCTACCTACAAAGGAATCAAATGTACTGTCGAAAAAACCGACAGAAAAGTATTACTCATGGCTGACTTAATGAGATGGGTATACAAAAAATACGTTGATGAAGAAGATGACGATGTTGTTGAAAACATGGAATCTTTAGGTGAATTACCTGTTTATCACGGACGTAAATGGGAGGAGTTGATTGACCATGACTTATGAACCACCTGTAACTGATTATGATTACATTGTTGAAAATTGTACCTGTGCATTCTGTGGTTGTAACTGTGACGATTTAGATTACTTAGTAAAAGATAATCACGTAGTTGCTGTAAGACACGCATGCAGATTAGGAGCAAGTAAAATTATGGAAGATATGGATCAAAGATTACTTGTTCCAATGATTAGGGATGAAAACGGAGAACTTATGGAAGTAGATTGGGATACCGCTTTAGACAAAGCTGCAGAATACATTGCTAATTCCATCAGACCTGTATTCTACGGATGGTCTGAAACTTCTACCGAATGTATGAAAGAAGGAGTAGCATTAGGTGAATACATTGGTGCAGTATTAGATAACCAAGCTACTATCTGTCACGGTCCTTCTCTCCAAGCTGTACAAAACGCAGGATACCCTATTCAAACTTTAGGAGAAGTTCAAAACAGAGCAGACGTTATTGCTTACTCTGGAAGTAACGCTATGAACTCTCACCCAAGACATATGGCAAGATACGCTGTATTCTGTCGTGGATACTTCAGACAAAGAGGAAGATTCGACAGAACTGTTATCACCATGGATCCAAAATTCTCAGATACCGCAAAATGTTCTGACAAATGGATTGGATTCGAACAAAACGGAGACTACGGTTTCTACAACGCTATTAGAGCTGTACTCAGAGGAAAAGAATTATACCAAGACGTAATTTCTGGAATTCCTAAAGAAGACATTTACGAATTAGCAGAAGAAATGAAAAACGCAGAATTCGGTGTTCTCTTCTTCGGTTTAGGTTTAACCCACACTTTATCAAAACAAAGAAACATTGATATCGCTATTAAGATGGTACAAGACTTAAACAAATACAGTAAATGGGGACTTACTCCAATGAGAGGTCACTTTAACGTAAACGGTTTCAACATTTTCATGGCATTCGAATGTGGATTCGCTTTCGGTGTTGACTACTGTAGAGGTTACCCAAGATATATGTTAGGAGAAACCAACACTATCGATTTATTAACCAGAAAAGAACCAGATTGTTTCATGGTTATTGCAGCTGACCCAGGTGCTCACTTCCCTAACGGAGCAAACCAACACTTAGCTAACATTCCTGTTATTCAAATCGATATTCACTGGGGCCCATCTACCGAACTCGCTGACGTAGTATTACCAGGTTCATTCATTGGTGTAGAATGTGCTGGTACCAGTTACCGTATGGATGGAGTTCCTATCTACATGAAAAAAGCTATCGACAAACCAGAAACCTGTCGTGACGACGAATGGATTGTCCGTGAATTGAAAGAAAGAGTAATGAAACTCAGAGAAGAGCCAAACGTAGCTCCAAAATATGTGCCAAATCCAAACGCACTATAAAGGTGATATAATGGAATATATTCTTAAAAACGGTATTGTCTACGACCCTGCTAATGAAGTAAACGGGGAAAAGATGGACGTAATGTTCAAAGATGGTATTATTGTAGATAACGTTTCCTCCGACGCTAAAGTCTTAGATGTTACCGATAAAATAGTCATGCCAGCAGGTGTTGACCCTCACGCACACGTTGCAGGTCCTAAATTAGTAGTAGGAAGATTATACAGGCCTGAAGATTCCAGAAGAGGTGTTACTCAAAAAACTAAAGTTTTAAGATCAGAATCTGGTTTCTCCATTCCAAGTTGTCCTGCAACCGGTTACAGATACTCAAGATTAGGTTACGGTACTGTTGTAGAAGCAGCTATGCCTCCTCTTGAAGCAAAACACACTCACGAAGAAATTGCAACTATTCCACAATTAGACATCCCAGCTTTACCATTATTCGGTAACAACTGGTTCGTAATGGAATACGCTAAAGATAATAATATTGAAGACATTGCAGCATTTGTATCTGCATGGTTAAAAATCTCAAAAGGTTACGGTATCAAAATCGTAAACCCATGTGGAAGTGAAGCATGGGGATGGGGTATGAACGTACACGGTGTAAACGACAAAGCTCCTTACTTTGACGTAACTTCCAAAGAAGTTATCGTTGCACTTGCAAAAGCTAACGAAATGTTAAACTTACCTCACTCTATCCACATTCACCCTAACGACTTAGGACACCCTGGTAACGTACCAACCACTATCGAAACCATGGATGCTGTTAAAGGAATCAAAAAAGGTAAAGGCGCAGCTGAAATTAGGGATCAAGTTATGCACTTAACTCACTTACAATTCCACTCCTACTTAGGAAACAGTTGGAAAGATGTAACTTCCGGTGCTGAAGAAGTCGCTAAACACTTCAACAAAGCTGACAACTTAACCTGTGATATTGGTCAAGTAACTTTCGATGAAACCACTACCATGACTGCAGACGCTCCTATGGAATACGACTTATTCAAATTATCCGGTCTTAAATGGACCAACAAGGATATTGAATGTGAAACTGCAGCAGGTATCATCCCATGTATCTACTCCAAGAAAAGTCCTGTTAGTACCTTACAATGGGCTATCGGTCTTGAATTATTCTTGTTAATCGAAGATCCATGGAGAGTATGTTTAACCACTGACCACCCTAACGCAGGTCCATTTACCAGATATCCTAGAATCATTTCCTGGTTAATGAGTAATGAGAAAAGACAAGACATGTGTGACAATGAAGTTCACAAATGGGTACACAAAAGAACTCTTCTCCCTACTCTTGAAAGAGAATACGATTTCTACGATATTGCAACTATTACAAGAGCTGCTCCAGCTAAAATCTACGGATTCACTGACAGAGGTGCACTCACCCCTGGTTACAGAGCAGACATTGCAGTATACGACATAAATCCTAATGACATTGACCCATCCAAACAAGCTGATGAAATCGAAAAAGGTTTCAACGTAGCTGACTACACTATTAAAGATGGTCAAATATTAGTAAAAGATAAAGAAATTGTAAAAGTTAAAGAAAGTCAAAACATTTGGGTTAACGTAAAAGGATGGGAACAAAACGAGCAAAAAGTTATCGACAACATTATGCCGTTCTTCACCCAATACTACTCAGTTAAATGGGAAAACTATCCAGTACACGACCACTATGTATCAAACCCAATTAGAGTAGACGTTGACGGTAAATAGGGGTGTTTAATTTGAAAACAATTACATTTGATCAAATCAAAACTTCATCAATCGCATTAGAATTTGATGAATTAATTCCTGATGAAATTTACTCATGGACCGAAGCAGATTTCGCTAAATATCAAGTTCCTATTGGAAATTCCAGATTCCCAATCACTGACTTCTTCGACATCACTGTAGAAGGAGAAGCTAACGGGCCTGAAGAAGTTGAAATGATTTTAAACGGTGACTTAAACAGAGTAAAATACATCGGTTGTAAAATGAGCGCTGGAAACATTGTCTGTAACAGTAGTGTAGATTTACACGTAGGTGCAGAAATGTCCGGTGGATCTATTCTCGTTAAAGGTGACGCAGCTGCTCACGCTGGAAGAGAAATGTCTGGTGGATACCTTGAAATCGAAGGAAATACCAAAGAATTTACTGGTGCTTCTTACATCGGTGAATGGAGAGGTATGACCGGAGGACAAATTGTTGTTGGCGGTAACGCTGGTAAACAATGTGGTGAATGTTTAACTGGTGGAAGAATTCACGTTAAAGGTAACTGTGATATCTTAGCTGGTATTCACATGACCAAAGGTCTTATCGAAATTGACGGTGACGTAAACCGTTGGCCGGGTGGTCAAATGAAAAACGGTAACATTGTCATCCACGGATTCCTCGGTAGATTACTCGAAGGATTCGTTCTCGACGGTGTTGTCGTAGATCCTGAAGTAGAAGGAACCACTTTCAAAGGAAAATATATTCACTACACTGGAGATATTGGTCTTAACGGTAAAGGTAACCTTTACTTAGACGCTGAAGCTAACAAAGAAAAATTAGCTGAATACGGAGAAATTGACGACGAATATACTTCAATCAGAGAATACAGGAATTTATAATTCCTTTCTCTTTTCTTTTTTTTTTAAAATAATTTTGGGCTGATAATATGGTAAAAGAAGTAGAAATGACTTTTGATGAGGTTGTAGAATACGTTAGGAATAAAGTATATGTTGGAGATGTTTTTGAAATTTCCTATAATCGTATTTTTGCTCCAGGAGAAGTTTTAGGTCTTACTGAAGAAGATGAAGTGACTGGAGAAGGTCTCAGAGTCGGTTTACAGTTAACCGGTGAAATTTTAAATCAGGCAGTTGAAGTTGACTTGCATGAAATTGCCGACGATTTATTAGAAATCCGTCATATTCACGATGGCGATGAAATTATAATAGAAGTATTATAATTCTCTTTTTTTATTTATTTTTCATATTTTATTTTTCATTGAAAATTTTTTTTGTTCGATATCATACAAACAAACTTTTATATGATGAGATTTATAATATTATGTAAGGGGTGGATTGTCATGAAAGAAATAGAATTAACCACACAAGAAGCTGTAAAATATTTAAAAGAAAATGTAAAAATGCATGATAGGATCGAAATAGCTTACGATAGAATTTTTGCAGAAGGAGAAGTCTTAAACGTTGATTTTTCCGAATATTTCGGCAAACCTGGATTTAAAATGTTAGTGTCTCTTGATGAAAGTGAACTTGGTGCCACAGTTGAAATCGATGTCTATGAGGTCGAAGAGGATATAATCGAGTTTATCCATTATCCGAAAGATGGTGAAGCTGTGGATGTTACTGTAATATAATATTACAGTCTATCCATATTTTCAAAAGGCATCAGCTGCTCAATTGCTTTGACATGTATGTCAACACCACGTTCTCTGACTGCTGCAATTGAGTTCAAACCGCTTCCGGCAACGACACCGAAATTATAGTTTTCCGCCTTTGCATTGTAGGTAACCTCTCTAGGTTTGCCTATTTTATAGATTGAAAAACCAATTTTATCTAATGTGTCCAGTAAATCCACTGCATATTCACGTGCGATATAGGGGATCTCTTTAAAACTGGCCAATATCTTATTCGGACCGAAATTTCCGCTGATTGAAGTCATATTTTTTGCAATGAATATCTTATGGGGATCAACAGTGGAACCGTTGTATGAAATCAGCTCTATGAATAGTGGAGGTTCTGTAAGTTCTAGCAATCCTCCATATTTCGGATTTGACATAATTCCATTGTTTATCAACAGTCCGTCTATACTCAAACTGCATATTGTAGCTATTCCAACCATGTTATCGTCGCTCGGATGATTTACAATCTTGTAATATGGGTTTATGTATTTTGGATTGCTGTTGTAGGTTTCTTCCATTATGCCAAGTGTTTTGTCAAGATCTTCTTTTTTAAGATAGGACACATTTGATATGATGTCTCCTTTTCTTTTTTCGATATCGAAATTAACCTGCTGGATTAAGTTCCATGATTTTGAGAGTAAAAATGATATTTTCGGTTGCGGAGTATGTTCAACAGGTTTTAAGCCGTATTTGATTGTTGATGTGATTGGGGACAATGTATTGAAGTCTCTGATTTCTTCCGCTATTTTTATGTCAATTTCCTGACCCTGTTCCTGAATTGCACGAAACGGAGTTATTCCTCCGACGATTGATATTCCGACCATTCCTTTAGGTACTGTAATTCCAAGTATGTCTTTTCCCTCGTCACTTATGGCTATTATTCCGCCTATTCCAATCTTGTCAAGCTTTTTGATTATTTCTATTGTCTTTTCACGGCCGATTCCAGGTATAAGTCTGAAGTTTGCAGGTATCAGTCCGTCACCTGAAGTTACCACATCCATAACTGAGGTCCTGTTAGGTGATGAAAATGCATCCAGCGGTGTAAGGGATGTTTTCTTGTAGGATATCAGCTCTTCAAAGCGTATAGGTTTGTAGTCCTCAATTCTGAGAAGTCCTCCGTATTGAGGTTGTGCAGGAATTCCTTCATTCAAAAGTATCCCGTCAATTGTTGTACCGCATAAAGTTGTCACTTCAATTTTGCCCTTACTTTTATCTTCATTTATATTAACGTAAGGACTAACAGAAAGACCACTTTCAATAATACTTTTAAGTATATTGATTGATTCTTCATTATAAATGGTTGATGTGTTGACAACAACATTTCCTCTTTGTGTGATATAGTTGAAGTCAGTTAAATATATCATTTCTTCAAATTTTGAATAGATGAAATCAACCTGGTCATATATCAGTCCCTTTTCCAGCTTGTCACGGCCAAGTTCGGTAATGACTCTTCCAGAATATCCCTTTCTTTCAGTGTAGCCCTTTTCATCCAAAATCTGCATGTGGTATCGAACGGCACGTTCGCCCAGGTTAAAGCCCTTTTCGTTTAGTTCATCTGCTATCAGTTTTGAACCGATTGGCTTTTCCTGCTGGCTCAATATCCTTAAAATTTCAATCATTCGGGGTTCTGAATCTGACATTTTCGGCTCCGGTTAAAAATAAAAAAGGAATATTTAGAATTAGATATCTAAATATTTTCTTTGTTCGTATCCAAATACTTGAACACGGTATTCGTCCCATTCCTGATATTTGAGCTCTAGGAATTTTTCGCTGACGTGAGGTCCCAGTGCATTGAGTATCAGAGGGTCTTCTTCTAAAGAGTGGTAAGCTTCCCATAAACTGGTTGGCAGCAGTTTGATTCCTTTCGCTTCCCTTTCCTCTTCAGTCATTACATAAATGTTTTCTTCAACAGGGTCTCCAGGATCGATTTTGTTAACGATTCCGTCAATACCTGCTTCAAGCATTACTGTAAATGCGAGATATGGGTTACATGCAGGGTCAGGAGATCTGTATTCAATACGTGTAGCTTTACCACGTGCTGCAGGCACTCTGATTAATGCTGACCTGTTTCTAAGACCGTATGCCCTGTATACTGGAGCTTCATAACCAGGAACTAAACGTTTGTATGAATTTACGATAGGGTTTGTGATTGCTGTAATAGCTGGAGCGTGCTTGAGTAATCCTCCCATGAAGTACATTGCATCTTTTGACAGACCTGTTTCTGAGTCAGGGTCTGAAAAGAGGTTTCTGTCTCCTTTAAATACTGACTGGTGGCAGTGCATACCACTTCCGCTTACTCCGAAAAACGGTTTAGGCATGAATGTTACTCTGTAGTCCATCTGGTCAAATGTAGCCATGTTGTCTACGATAGCTTTGATAGCCTGTTTGAATGTAATTACAGCATCTGCTGTTTTTAAAGCGTCTTTGAATTTGAATGCGATTTCGTTTTGACCCGGTGCCACTTCGTGGTGTGAAGCCTCAACTTCAAAGTCCAAGTCTTCCAGGTTTAAGGTTAGTTCTCTTCTGAAGTCCGGACCTTTGTCCAATGGTTCAACGTCAAAGTATCCTGCATCATCGTAAGGCATAGGATATCCGTTTTCATCAATGTCCACAATGAAAAATTCAGGTTCAGGACCGATGTTGTACTGAAGGCCCATTTTTGCTATGTGTGCAAGGGATTTTTTAAGAACTCCCCTTGGGTCTCCTATAAACGGTTCTCTGTCTGCTGTCCAGACGTCACAGATAAATCTGCAGGTTGCGGATTCTTCAGGTCTCCATGAAAGTCTTGAGTAAGTGTCAATATCAGGTTTCAATACTAGGTCACTGTCGTTTACTCCTACAAATCCTGCTATGGATGATCCGTCAAACAACATTCCTTCGTTAAATAATTCCGCCATATCTTCTCCATTGAACGGAATTACGATGTTTTTAACGGTACCATTAATATCAACAAATTGTAAACGGATAAATTTGATATTATCCTCTTTCATTTTTTCTCTTATAAGTTCTATTTTTTCTTCTGGAATATCACTCATCTAAATCAAGCTCCGAATTTTATAAGACTGAGTTTTTTCAATAGTCGGAAATATACTTCCTATTAATTTTATATCTAAATTTATTACTATATAAAGATTTTGAAAAAAAATAAGCTAGTTAAAAGGATAATCAACCGTTATATCCAAATTAAATTAATTTTTATAAAAAATTTCTATGATTTTTTAATTTTATTGAATACTGTTCAATCTTATATAAAAAATAGTTAAAAATTTGATTTATCTACAGTTCCTCTGTTGTAAAAGAGGTAAAATCCAATAAATCAAATGTCAATATTTTAGGCACAACTGTTACCTTTCCGATTCCTGTAATTATTTTAAAGGCTTCTATGGCTTCAAGACACCCTATCAGATTTGGAGTAGGTCCGATTGCAGGCGGTGTTGTGCTGGCAATGCCTTTAAGCTCGTCAATGACATCACTTGTCAGTTCCCTTTCAAATGAAGGAAGGTTGAAAAGTTCCTCATAGCTTTTTGTATTTGACAGGAAGACTGTAATCTGACCCATTGTTCCGTGAATCGCTCCATGGATAAAAGGTATTCTGTTTTCTCTTGCCTTTCTGGAAACGATGACTCTGGTGAGGACATTGTCAAGTGCATCGATGACGATATTTGCATCCTGAATAAGCTTGTCAATGTTGCTTTCATCCACATGCTCTGTAAAGCACTCCACATTAACGTAGGGGTTAATCTGTTCAACTTTCTGTTTGGCAACTTTGCTTTTTTCAAATCCTATGTCATTTGCTGTTGCAAGGGTCTGTCTGTTGAGGTTTGTCCAGTCAAAGGTATCCTCATCTACAAGAACCAGGCTGCCTATTCCCATTCTTGCAAGCATTTCGATGGTCTGGCCCCCGATTCCTCCGCAGCCGATTACTGTTATTTTTGCATTTCTGAACTTTTCCTGTTCTTCTTTGTCTAAAAGGGGCATTTGGCGTGTAAGGATTTCCCAGTATCTATCATCATTTTCCATTTTTTACACCTAAAAGTGGTCAAATTCACTTCCGAAGTATTCATATACCTTCTGAAGCTCTTCAGGTATATTCAGCATTTGGGTACAGAACGGAAGACATTCTTCACAGTTGACGCAGCTGTCCGCCCTTGAATCATCATCAATCAGTGAGAAATACTGCATTGCACTGGCCTTAGGGTCGTTAAGCATGTGTGCGATATTGTATTCGGTCAGGCAGTTGATGATGTCCACTCCATGAGGGCATGGCATACAGTAGCCGCATCTGGTACATCTGTTTCCTAAAAATCCTCTGTATGTTCTTGCAACCTCCCTGATTATTTCCTGGTCGTAATCGCTGATTTTATCAATTCTTGAAGCTATTTCAATATTCTCTTTCACCTGATCAAGGCTTGTCATTCCGCTTAAAACGCAGTCGACATCATCCCTGTTCCATAAGTATTGAAGAGCCCATTCAACAGGAGTCCTTTTGACTTCTGCCATCTGCCACAGTTCATTAACTTCCGGCGGAATGTTGTTTACGAGTCTTCCACCTCTTAAAGGCTCCATAATCATGCTTCCCATATTCACTTCCTTGAGATAGTTCAGTCCCATGATTCCTGACTGATAATATTCGTCCAGGTAGTTCATCTGGGTCAGCCCCACTTCCCATTTCGGATATTCGTCAATGATTTCAATTACATAGTCAACTTCAATGTGTGATGAAAACCCTACATGGCCCACTTTTCCGGATGAAAGGCAGTCGTCGAGAAAATCAAGGACATTCAAATCCTTAACCTTGTACCAGTCCGGAACTGTCAGGGAATGGAGCAGATAAATGTCAATATAATCAGTCTGAAGTTTTTTGAGCTGTTCGTCGAGATAATATTCGAAATCCTCTTCCTTTTCAATAGCCCATGAAGGAGATTTTGTCTGAAGGTAAACTTCGTCCCTCATGCTGTTTTCAGCTAAAAATTCACCAACAAATGTTTCACTGTTTCCGCTGCCTTCCAATGTTTTGCTGTGGTAAGGATAAGCGGTATCTATGAGATTTATTCCGTTTTCAATTCCGTATTCAAGCATTTTGGATGCTTCAGTCTTGTCGATATTGTCATTGGAACCGATTGTTGGAAGTCTCATTGTTCCAAAACCAAGTCTTGAAACCTTCAGTCCGGTTTTTCCAAGTTTATTATATATCATTTCAAATCCCTATATGGTATATTAGAAAGAAAACTATAAAATTGTTATGATTTGAAAAATTATTTAAAAAATAGTAATTAAGATGGGAATTCCTGGGATTTAAGATGCCGGGGGCGGGATTCGAACCCGCGATCTCACGGTATCCCAGGAATAAGCTAGAGCACGCTTTATTACCCTATGAGCCGTGCGCTCTAACCAGCTGAGCCACCCCGGCATCTAACAAATATATTTATTTTAATCATTACATTTAAAGTTTTTGTTTTTTTGGTCTATTTTTACTCCACTTTACATTTTTTGAAAAATATTTAAAAACTAAAAGTTAAAATATTACGGATTGAATAATTAGAATTATCAACTGAAAAGTATGTGATTCAATGCAAAAGTTCTGTAAAAACTGCGGGGCATACGTCGGTGAAACCACAAGGTTCTGCCCCGATTGCGGCAGGGAAGTTCAAAACAATTCCATAAGGTACTGTCCTCACTGCGGTGACGAGCTTGTAGAAAATGAATACTTCTGCAAAAACTGCGGTACAAAGCTTAAGGAACCAAAAAAGGAGAGTCTGCTTGACAGGCATAAGATTCCTATTATCATTGTTCTTGTTATTGCAGTGATAGGCGTAATTGTACTGGGCGCCGCTTCCATGATGCTTCCTTACGGGAGTCAGGAAGTCCAGGTCGATACATTTTCCTTTGAAATTCCTGAAGACTATGTTTACAATGAGGATTTAAGCAGCAGTGAAAATACTGCAGGCCTTCAATACGTCACAGGATACTGGGACAACTACGGCGACTATATCCAGATAGACGTGATGTATACGACATCCTATCATGTGGATCAAAATGAAGTCGCAAAGGAAGTCGGCGGAGAGCGCCGCAGCATGATGGGCTATGATGGTTATTACAATGACCTTTCAGATGCATATTCATTCAGTTTTGTAAAGGATAACAAGCTAATCACTATATACACTTCCAATGAGGATTTGTTCAATCAGATAAGCGTGTTGTAATCTTTTAATTTTTTTTATAAAATGATAATTTTAAAACTTATGAAAAATATATTATTAATAGTTAGTTTATTAGGAGACATGTTAAAATGAGCAAAGTTAAAGATATGTCACTTGCACCTGAAGGTGTAAGAAAAATCGAATGGGTTCAAAAACACATGCCTGTTTTGGAATCCATTAAAGCAGAATATTTAGAAACCCAGCCTTTCAAAGGAATTACTATTGGTTCATGTTTACATTTAGAACCTAAAACAATCAATTTAGGTTTAACATTAATGGCCGGTGGTGCGGAAGTCGCAATGACCGGATGCAATCCATTGTCCACTCACGATGATGCAGTTGCAGGAGCAGCTGATTTAGGATTAAATGTTTATGGATGGAGAGAACAGGATGATGAAGAATACTACCAGACCATCAACATGGTTCTCGACCACAAACCTGACATCATCATCGATGACGGAGCAGACATGATTATGGTACTTCACAATGAAAGAACTGAACTTTTAAGCCACATCAAAGGGGCTTGTGAAGAAACCACAACAGGTGTACATCGTCTTCAGGCAATGCACGCTGACGGCGCATTGAAATTCCCGGTAATTGCAGTAAACGACGCATACACTAAATATCTCTTTGACAACAGATACGGAACCGGACAATCAAGTTTCGACGCAATCATGGGAACAACCAACATGGTCATTGCCGGAAAAACCGTTGTAGTATGTGGATACGGATGGTGCGGTCGTGGACTTGCACTCAGAGCAGCAGGTCTCGGAGCAGACGTTATTGTAACTGAAGTAGATCCAATCAGAGCACTTGAAGCTAGAATGGACGGATACAGAGTAATGACAATCAGAGAAGCTGTAAAACAGGCTGATTTAATTATCACTGTAACCGGTAACGCTGACATCATCTGTGGAGATGACTTCAAATACATGAAAGACGGATGTATGCTTGCAAACTCCGGACACTTCAATGTAGAAATCAACAGGCCAGACCTTGAAGCAATTTCAACTGAAGTTAAAGAAGTACGTGAAAGTATTGAAGAGTTCACCACTAAAGACGGAAGAAAAATCTATCTTTTAGCTGACGGACGTTTAGTAAACCTTTCAGCAGCACGTGGACAGGGACACCCTGCAGAAATCATGGACATGAGTTTCGCAGTACAGGCTTTATCTGCAAAACACATCCTTGAAAACGACCTGCCTGTAGGCGTAACCAAAGCACCAGATGAAATCGACTACACCGTAGCAAGTATGAAACTCGATGCTATGGGAATTGAAATCGACTCTTTAACCGACAAACAAAAAGCTTACATGGCTAACTGGCAGGAAGGAACATAATTCCTTCAATTTTTTTTCTTTTTTTTATGTCTTATTTTAAATATATTGACAATGGTGACGGACCAACCAAACTATTCGTTGGCGGAATCCATGGAAATGAAGGTTTGACCTCTTTAAAATTCATTGAAAACATTAATGAGGATGATTTGTCCAGCGGACAGTTTTATTTTTACAATTTCGATAAGACTCCATATATTTCCACAATCAAAAAGGAGTATTATGAATCTGAAATTGGCCAGAAGATACTGAATCTGATAGAATATTTCGAACCTGATTTCTATACGGAACTCCACTGCTATAACCTTAAGAATTATGAAAAGTTAACTTCCATGGAGAGATATGAAAAAACAGGTGTTCCTCCATTGATAAAGCTTGGAAATCATGTTCTTGTATCATCAGTTTCACCGCTGATTAGAATGACCTATTTTTCAACAGATACTGTCTGCAAGACCCTGGAATTTCCATGTTTTGAAAAACTGACTCCCGAACTAATTGAAAAATATGATTTTAATGAGTCAAAAGCCATTGAGACTTATGAAGATTTGCTGAAACTTATTTTAAAATCACCTTCAAGGGATTATTTCGAAACTGCAATGTTAAAGTATTATAAGCCTCAGGTAGATTTGGCAGTTAAATTTGCAAAAAAAGTTTTCGGCGAGGATTTCCCGCCTTATTAATTAATTTTTAAAACCAGGCGTCAAGACTTCCCTGTGATGAGTTTAAATTTTTAAGTTTATCCGCTGCCTTTGACACACGTTCCTGTGAGAATCCATGTTCAAAGCATAGGAATTCTATCAGTTTATCCTGATTAGGTTTTTCCCATTTGATTTTATAATCGGTATTCACGTTATGGTTTAAGAATAGCTGTCTGACTTCATCCAAATCGTGTGTGGATTCCTTTTGAAGCTCTGCAATTTTTTCTTTGAGCTGTCCTTTATGGGCTAATTTCAGCGCAGTTTTTGCACCCACTCCTTTTAGGCCTTCACAGAAGTCTGTTCCAATCAGTATTCCCATATCGATAAGTTCTTCACGGCTGATTTTAAGTTCTTTCAATACCCTGTTCAGCTCATAGTATTCCAGATTTCCTAAATTTGAATTAACTGCCAGGTTTCTAACAACCCTTTTGGCTCCAAACAGCAGACAGTCATAATCCTGTGAAGCAACAGCATACGCATCTCCGTTAGCTACAAGATATGCGGCCTGGGCCTCACCTTCCCCTTTGGCTTCAACATATGGTATTCCCATCAATGTCAATAGCTTTTTGGAGGATTCGATAATTTCAGGAGACAGCTTTGAGGATCTCATTGCAAACTTGCGGGCCTTTTCAGTATCTCCCTCTGCAAGCGCTTCCTTGTAGATTTGTTCTGCTTCGTCACGGATTTCTCTTCTTTTGGCTTGGGTGTCACTTTTCAGTTCTGATGACTTGCCGTCAAAGACATAAATTGGCTTGATGTCCTTTTCAATCATTGATGAGTTTCTGTATAGTATTCCGCTTAAATGGGAAGTGATGTTTCCGTTCTCATCAGTCAGAGGTCTTCCGTCCCTTTGTCTGATTGTGGATAAAAATTGGTAAAGTGTATTGAAGGCATCTATGGATACCGCTCTGCCTTCCAAATCTTTAAAGTCAATTTTTTTAGGTTCAATTATGTCTTTTAGTTTTACACCCATGTTTACACCTTGAATTCATTTAAAATAACTTAAAGGGAATATCTCTCTTGACCAGAGCCTTACCTTTTCGTGCTGGCTTATGGTGTATTCTCTTCTAAGCATATCTTCGTCTGTTTTGAATAGTTCTTTAAGTATTGGTGTAGGTTTTTCAATCACGAGATTGCTGATGTCTCTGATGGTTTCAATATTATTGTCGAATATTATTTTATCTATTGTAATCTTTTCATCAAGCAGAGCCTGTTTAATTGTATCTTTAATCCTTCCTGTAGGTATCAATGACAATGCATAAAATAGAGGACGGCCGCCTTTAAACACAATGACTTCCCTGTAAATTATTTCACAGTTCTCATCCATGTCCAGATGTTCTTTTTCCTCGTCAGTGGAATTTCTGACCTCCTGTTTAAGAACGAACAGGCTTAAAGGTCCATATATTGCACTTAAAGGTGATCCGATTGGACCTAAAGAACATAAAATTTTTTGCATTGATGACAGTTCCACGCCATATTCTTTTTCGGTTTGTTTTATCAAGTTATAGGTTTCGTTTTTGATTTTTTTACCTGAGGATTCCATTTGCTCACCTCTTTATATTTCTGTAAAGTAAGAGATTGGGAATACTTCCTTAATCCACATTAACACTTCATCGTTGTTGATGATCACGTATTCACGTGCCAGCATTTCCTCCTCGGTGTGGAATAATTCCCTTAATTTAGCATTCGGTTCTTCGATGTATATCTTTCTGATTTCACGTCTTGATTCTATATTGTAGTTTTTTAATATTCTTCCTATTGGAATATCCGCTCTGATTAAATCGGCGCACACGTCATCGCTGCACCTGAAAAGAGGTATGTGTGATATTGCATATATCAGGGGTTTTGCACCCTTGTGCATCATAACCTCCCTGAAATTGATTTTTGTGCCGGCTTCTACATCGACCAGTTTTGCATGCTCTTCATCGGCATCTTCAAAGTGCTGGTCTAATGTAAACAGGCTGATTTTTCCATATAATACATCTAAAATGGCGGTTATTGAGCCGTCAGTAGTCAGCAGTATTTTCTGGGTATTTGAGAAATGCTTATTGTTTTCATTTTCAAGGTCGTTGATTTTTTCAATTAGTGGTTTGTTCGCTTCATTTTTCGCCATTGTCATTTTAATCACTATAAGTCTTTTGGATTGGTAATAACTCCTGTAATTGCTGAAGCAGCTACTACTTTGGAGTTGGATAAGTATACTGATGAGTTTGGATCTCCCATTCTTCCCTTGAAGTTTCTGTTTGTGGTTGATATGCAGCTTTCACCTTCACTTAACACTCCCATGTGTCCTCCAAGACAAGGTCCGCAGCCAGGATTGCATATTATTGCTCCCGCATCTATGAATGTGTCAATGTAGCCTAAATGCATGGCCTTTTTATAAATTTCTTTTGAAGCCGGAAGGATAAGAAGCCTTATGTCATCGCATATTTTCTGGTTTTCAAGTATTTCACAGGCATCCTTTAAATCTGACAGCCTTCCGTTGGTACATGAACCGATTAGGCACTGGTCGATTGGAGTTCCTTCAACCTTTGAAATGTCTTTAACATTATCAACATCATTCGGACATGCGATTTGAGGATCCATGTCGGTTATGTCAAAGTGCATTTCCTTTGAATATGTTGCATCGCTGTCTGATTTAACGATAGTTAGTTCAGATTCATTTTTTCCGGTTCTTTTGCAGATGTAGTCGACAACGTCACGGTTAGGTTCCATTATTCCGTTTTTAGCTCCCATCTCGATTGCCATATTGCACATGGTTGCTCTTCCTTCAACACCCATGTTTTCAATTGTAGATCCGCAGAACTCTGCAGTCTTGTAGGTCGCACCGGCAATTCCTATTTCACCTATGATGTTTAGTATGATGTCTTTTGGAGCAATGTAGGGATTGAGTTCCCCTTCAATTTCCATTCTTATAGCTTCGGGAACCATGAACCAGGTTTTACCTGTTGCCCAAACCATTGCAAGGTCGGTTGCACCCATTCCTGTTGAAAACGCTCCGAAGGCACCGTATGTGCATGTGTGTGAATCTGCACCCACTACAACCATTCCAGGTTCAACAAGTCCCATTTCGGGAACGACCTGGTGGCATATTCCTTCTCCGTGAATAAAGTTTTTAGTAATGTTCTGGGTTTTGATGAAATCTCTGCAAACCTTTTGAAACTCGGCGGAACCTATTGTATTTGCAGGGACGTTGTGGTCGAAAATGATTGCTATCTTTTCCGGGTCCCATACCTTATCCGCTACCTTTTCAAAAGTTTTGATGGCAGGGGGGCTTGTTCCGTCGTGGGACATTGCAAGGTCAACCGGAATTTCAATTATTTCGCCGGGAGTTACTTCATGTCCTGCCTTTTTGGATAATATCTTTTCTGTAATGTTCATGTTATGACCCTATTTTTTTGTATTTTTAACTATTTCTTTAAATACCTGGTCGTTAATGTATTTTCCTTCTTCCCTTTGTTTTTTAACCTGTCTTACGATTTCAATAAGCTCATCGTCACTGACGTCAAGCTCGCATTCATTCAGTTTTGCTCTAACTGCTCTGCATCCTGAATGTTTACCGAGTACGAGCTGGCGTTTCTGTCCGACAAGTTCTGGAACGTAAGGTTCGTAGCATAAAGGCTCTTCTATAACTGCATCAACGTGTATTCCTGATTCGTGTCTGAATACGTTGTTTCCTACAACAGGCTTGTTGTAAGGGATTGGAAGTCCGCTTGCTTTGGATACGATATTTGATAATTCTGTAATGTATTTGGTTTTGAATCCAAGGTCTTTTCCGTATAATATTTTCAATGCCATGATAAGCTCTTCAAGTGATGCGTTACCTGCTCTTTCACCGATTCCGTTGACGGTTGTGGAAATACCTTTTGCTCCTGCAAGAACTCCTGTAATTGAATTGATTACAGCAAGACCGAAGTCATTGTGGCAGTGCAGTGCTATGTTGATGTCAAGATCTTTAACAAGCTCCCTGACGAGATAGTCAATACCCTGCGGAGTTATTGCACCGGTTGTGTCTGCAATATGTACCCTGTCTGCACCGCATTCCTGAGCTTTTGAGTAGATACGTTTTAAAAATTCAATGTCGGTTCTTGTTGCGTCTTCTGCTGAGAATGCAACATATAAACCATGGTCCTTAGCATAGTCAACTGCGGTTTCACATAAGTTGATTGCGTCTTGTCTTGTAATGTGCATCTTATGGTCAAGGTGAATGTCTGATGTTCCGACAAATGTGATGATTCCGTCGACATCACAGTCGATTGCGGCATCGATGTCTTCAGGTTTTGTCCTGGTCAGTGCCAAAATGTCCGCATCAAGGCCTTCATTGGCTATTGTCTTTACGGATTCTCTTTCTCTTTGTGAAACTATTGGAAAACCAGCTTCAATCTGATGGATTTTAAACTGGTCAAGTTTTTTAGCTATTTCTAATTTGTCTTCAAGGCTGAAACAAACTCCCGGGGTTTGTTCACCGTCTCTTAATGTTGTATCATAAATTATAAAATCTTTAGGGAAAGCAATTTCACTTTCTTTGTTATAATGACTTATAAAATATTGCAATTTATCACTTCTAATCTATTTTAATATTATTAATATAATATTTATATATTATATAAGTTTTCTAAAAGTTCCAGATAGGAAGTTCTCTCAAAGCCTTCTGTAATGCCCAATTTTTCAAAAAGTTCGAAAATTTTATTCTGGGCCTTGCTGTAGTCTTCGCCGTCTTCAAGACCTATTTCTATTTCCATGTATGGCTCAAGACCTTCCACGTCATCAAGGGATATTTCAAAATTTTCATAGGCGTAGTACTGGCGGTTCTTTCTCACTGCCCTTACTTGTTTGAAGCCGATTTCCTTAAATATGTCTGCACACTTTTCAGAGTCTTCGATTTCCATTTCTATTTCCTTTCTGGTCTTTGATGACTTGTCTATTTTGGGGCCCTTGTAGGTTATAAATATTTTAGTGTCTTCATCTTCTTTTGTGGTTCTGATTCTCAGGGCTTCGTCGGTTTGGGCAAAATCAACTATTGGGCTGTTAAAGTAGATGTCTTCCTGAAACTCTTTTTTAGTTTTAACAGCGCCTAGCTGTGATAATTTCTCTTCAATTTCTTCGAAACTTTCAATTTTGGCTTTAACTTCAACTTCTATCATGTTATCATGCATTCGATTTTTGTATTGTTATATATTATTATGGAACTTCAATATTTAATTTTTTTAATTTTCAATTTTAGGGCCTGGCTATTTGCAGCTGCTTTATATATTAGATATTTTTTAATGCATTTTTCAATGGGTGTTGATTATATACATAATGGTTGTTCGGGCCAACCACATCGGCAGTTTTCATATTTAAAGGATTGTCATTTAAAAAATTTTTTTAAAATTAATTTCAGGTGGTGTTTTTTTCAAAAAATCAATAAAAATTAGTAACATTTATATAGGGGGTATTGTCAATATTGAAATCCGTTATATATAAACGATAGTATTTTATTTCAAAATTTTAAAATTTTTCATTTTGTTTATATTTTTCAATATATATTTTAAATAAACATACCTTTATATACTATTTAAATAATATATTTTAATAGTAAAAATTTAATACATTTTTTTGTTTTCTTAAATTTTACTGTCTACTTTTAAAAAGAAATTGGAGGTTTTGAGTTGACCGATGTTGAAATTAAAATTGAAAACATTGTTGCTTCTGCAAGCATTGGTAAAGACATCGATTTAAAAGAAATTGAAGGCTCTAATGCATTAGAGGGCGTTTCTTACAATCGTGAACAATTTCCAGGTCTAGTCTTTAAACTTCCGGAACCAAAAACCGCAGCATTAATTTTTGGATCCGGTAAACTTGTTTGTACTGGAGCAAAATCTATAGATGATTCTAAAATAGCAATCAAGAAAACTGTAGATTTAATGAGGACTGTCGATACAGACATCCCCGAAGAATTCGAAATTAAAATTCAAAACATTGTGGCTTCTGCTAACTTGGAATCCACATTAAACTTAGAGGCTGTAGCTTTAGAACTCGAAGATACTGAATATGAACCTGAACAATTCCCTGGTTTAGTATACAGATTATCTGATCCTAAAGTGGTCTTGTTATTATTTGGTTCTGGTAAAGTTGTTTGTACCGGAGCTAAAACCCGTAGCGACGCTAAATTAGGCGTCGAAAGAGCTTACGATAGATTAAGTGAGCTAGATTTAATATAATTTGGTGGTATTATTGATTAAACTTGTAGTATTTGACTTAGATAACGTTATTATTGATGGTGAAGCGATAGATGAGATAGGTAAATTAGCAAATGTTGAAGAGGACATAGCTGCAATTACTGAAAAAGCTATGCAAGGTGAAATAGACTTTGAAACTTCTATTAAAGACAGAGTTCAACTTCTTGAAGGAACTTCTATTGAAGACATTGAGAAAGTTGCTGATGATCTCCCATTAATGGCTGGCGCTGAAAAAACCATCGCATGTCTAAAAGAAAAAGATGTAGATGTAGCTATCATTAGTGGTAGTTTTGATGTAGTGGCTGAAAAAGTAAAAGATAAACTCGGTGTCGACGCAGTTTATACTAATAGTTTCACAGTCGAAGATGGTAAATTAACTGGTGAAGTGACTGGTCCTTTAGTATCTGGTTCCAAACTAGACGTATTAAAAGACCATGTTGAAGAAGCAGGAATTACTTTAGATGAAGTAGTTGCTGTTGGAGATGGCGCAAACGACATTTCCATGATTGAATCAGCAGGTTGCGGAATTGCATTCAATGCAAAAGATTCTGTAAAAGAAATTGCTGATGTAGTAGTAGATGAAAAAGACTTATGCAAAGTCTTAGATGAAATTCTTAATCAATTAACCACTGAAGAAGAAAACGAAGCTGTTGACGACGAAGAAACTGAAGAAGCTGTTGAAGCTAGTGAAGAAGCAGAAGAAACTGCTGAAGAAGCTGCAGACGAAGAAGCTGCAGACGAAGCAGAAGAAACCGAAGAAGCTAGTGAAGATGCTGCTGAAGACAAAAAAGAAGATAAAAAAGAACTTCCTAAATCTGAATTTGTTCTTGCTGACACCATGGAAGGTGTAAGAAAACAAAAAGATGAAAAAGAAGCTGAAATCTCCAAAGTTGCAGATGAAAGGGAAGAATTCAACAGAATAGCTAAAGAACAACGTAAAATACGTGATGAATTAAACGCATCATTAAAAGAAAACTTAAATAAAGCTATTGAATTCAGAAACGAGCGTAATGAAATCAACAAAGAAGTTGAAGCTGCTAAAAAGGCTCGTAATGAAGCAAATAATAAAATTAAAAGTCTCGAATGGTCTTCAGGTAAACGCGATAAAATTAAAATAGAAAATGAAATCAAGAAAATTGATAAAATCATTGAAACTCGCGTTTTAGATATCAAAAAAGAAAATCAGCTTGTTAAAAATGCAAATGATTTAAGAAAACAGTTAATGGAAATTCATGAAGATGAATCCATTAAAACTGAAGCTCAAGAACTCAAAAAAGTTTCTGAAGAAGAACATGAAAAAGTTATTTCACTTTCCGAAAAAGCTCAAGAAGCTCACGAAGAAATGCTCACCTACTTCAGAAAAACTGATGATATCAGAACCGCTGCTGACGAAGCTCATAAAAAATTCATCGAAGCACGTAAAAACGCTTCAGCTAAACATGAAGAATTTAAAGCTATCTTAAGCGACATCCATGTTATCAACAAAAAATTAGGTTCCAACAAACCTAAGAGAAGGAGAAATGATAACAAAGGTAGTTCTGGCGGTAACAAAAACCGTGAAGAAAAAGAAAGAGCTGAAGAAATCTTTGCTAAATTTAAACAAGGTGGAAAAGTTTCCACTGAAGAGATTTTACTCTTGCAAAAATATAATATAGGTTAAGCAATTAACCTTTATTTCTTTTATTTTTTTAGGGTAATAATATGGCTGAAGAAAAAATTGAAACTTGTTTTATCTGTGGTAAAAAGTTTGACATGAATAAGGCAGATTTGGCATATTACAGAAATGGCCAATTTCCAATCTGTGATTTCTGCGCTGATTTTTACCGTTTTTACAATGAGGAGTTAACTCCTAAAAAAGAATAATTACTTTTTTTAACTTTTTTTCAAATTATAAATACATTTTCGTTATTTTTCTCTACTGATTTTTTGCAATGTTGAAATAGTAATATTTTTATATTAAAAATTTCATTAAAATATTTTATAAAAAATGAGTAGGTAGAAGTATAATGCATGAAGTAATAATTTGCGAAAAGCCAAGTTCAGCTGAAAAAATAGCAAAAGCGCTTTCACCTAGCGCAAAAAAGAAAGTATACAATAAAAAAGTTAAATACTGGGAATTAAAAAGGGATTCCAAGGATATTACAGTCGTTTCCGGTGTCGGTCACCTTTATTCACTGATTCCAAAAAACGATGCAAAATACCGGGTATCATTTGATCTTCATTGGGTTCCTTCCTATGAGGCAAGCAAAAGCAGTTCCTTTACCAAAAACTATCTTAATGCTATTAAAAAAGTTGGAAAGGGCGCTGATTCATATATTCATGCCTGCGATTATGATGTTGAAGGAACATTGATTGGTTATAACGCTTTAAGATTTGCCTGCGGTGAAGATTCACTCAACAAGTCATCAAGGATGAAATTTTCAACATTAACAAAAAAGGACATTGTTGATGCTTATGAAAACAGAATCGACATTGACATGCACCAGGTTGACAACGGAATAGCCCGTCATATCCTGGATTACTATTTTGGAATGAACATTTCCATTGCTCTTTCAGACACAGTTAAAAAAACCAAACACAGATTCCTGAAACTGTCTGTGGGCAGGGTTCAGACTCCTACCTTATCCATTTTGGTAAACCGTGAAAAGGAAATCAGAAACTTCGTTCCTGAACCTTACTGGGTTTTAAGAGCTATTCTTGACTTTGAAGACATTGAAATCAAGCACGTTGACGGAAACATATTCGACAGGCAGCGTGCAGATGAAATATTTGACAAATGCAACGGCAAGGATGCAACAGTCGATGAGATTACCATTTCAAATTCAAGAACCAGGCCTCCTGTACCGTTCAATTTAAGCGGTCTTCAGGCTGAAGCATATAATGTATTTGGTTTTTCACCTAAAAGAACTCAGGTTGCAGCTCAAAACCTTTATAGTGCAGGTTATACTTCCTATCCACGTACTTCATCTCAAAAATTACCTGAAAGCTTAGGTTTTGCAAATATTTTCAAGCAACTGTCTGCAAACCACGAATTCAAAAAGCATATAGACCAGCTGCCTGCAAAGCTTAAACCTAATAACGGTAAAAAAGAGGATGCTGCTCACCCTCCTATTCACCCTACAGGAATACTGCCTACATCTAAATTAAGCAATGACGAGCAGAAAATCTATGATTTGATTGTCTACAGATTCATTGCAGTATTTTTCGATGCGGCCAAATTCGAAACCATGAAAACCGTTCTGGACATTGAAGGTGAAAAATTCAAGTTCTCAAGAAGAAGAGTAACCTACAAAGGCTGGATGGAACATTATCCATTTAAAAAGATTGATAACGAGCCTTTCCCTGAAGTTGAGGAAGGGGACTTGATGAGCGTTAAGGAGCTTATTAAGGATGAAAAGGAAACCAAACCTCCTGCCCGTTATAATCAGGCTTCTCTGATTAAGGAACTTGAAAAGAAAAACCTCGGAACCAAGGCTACCCGTGCGGATATCGTCGACAAGTTATATGACAGGAAATATATAGAAGGAAGCAAAATCGAGGTCAATGCCCTTGGGGAGCATTTGATTGATACTCTAAACACCTATTGTAATAATCTCACAAGTGAAGAGCTTACAAGGGATTTGGAAAATAAGCTTGAAGGCATCAATCAGGATGAAACCACCCGTGACAGCGTTGTCAATGAAGGAAAAAAGGATGTCAAGGATATTCTCGTTGACATTAACAATAACATTCAGGGAATCGGTTCCAAACTTTATGAGGCTTATCAGGCAAGTAACATTGTCGGAGAATGTAAATGCGGTGGAAAGCTTGTTAAAAGATCCGGCCGTTACGGAAAATTTGTCGGATGTACCAACTATCCTGACTGCAACGTTACTTATTCCCTTCCGCGCAATGCATCTGTCATCAAAAAGACATGTGAGAAATGTGGCCTTCCTATGATTGTGGCCGGCAAAGGCAGAAACAAGAGGGAAATGTGTCTTGACCCTAACTGTGGTAAGGACTCAAACACCAAATCCCATAATCCTGAAGAGGTCGGTGAGTGTCCTAAGTGTGGCAAGACCCTTTTGAAGCGTTCCGGAAGATTCGGTGATTTTGTTGGTTGCAGCGGATTTCCGAAATGTAACTTTACATGTTCCCTAGAGGAGCTTGAAAGCAAATTAAATAATTCATAATTTTGAATTTAAATTATATTTTATTTTTATTTAAGTTTACATTACTCTGAATTATTCTTAACTGTTCGTTTAGGGATTTAAATTCAGATTTATCTTTTTTTATTTATTTTCCGTTTTGTTGAATATTGTTATTTTTCTGATATGCACAATACTTAATAATGTTAAAAAATATAAATATATCTTAATAAAAATATTATCCCTTTTATTAATATTTTTATTTAATATCGATATTAAATTTAAAAAATGAACTTAATATTATTCGATTGTTTCGACAATCTTTAACAAAAAAAGTAAACGAGGATTTTTAATGAATAGAGAAAATTTAATGACAGTGGCTAAAGGAGCGCTTATCATAATCATCCTATTAGCTTTTGTCTTTGCATTAAAAGTTCCTGCAGCCGATTTGAATGGTCTTTCAGACGATATCAAGGGAGAATATATAGATTCTTCCGGTCTGCCTTACTTCAGTGAAATGGATTCATATTATAACTATAGGCTGACAAATGACTATGTCGAACACGGTTTTGTGGGAGATGAAATGGTAAACGGTAGTGAGTGGGATATGCATAGGTATGCTCCTACTGGTAATCAGATTAATTATGAGCTGGGAATTGTATATGTTACATCGTTCTTCCATAATATGTTCCCTGATCATTCAGTAAAAGAAATCGCATTCTGGACTGGTGCGATTATTTCAACTTTGGCAGTAATTCCTGCATTCATATTTGCAAGAAGACTGACAAATGACTGGGGTGCAATAGTTGCAACATTAATCATAGTTCTTGCACCGAACTACTTTGCGCACACATTCCCAGGATTTTTCGATACAGATATGTTCTACTACATATTTTCGCTGTTCTTTATATTCTTCTTTGTAGAGAGTATACGGGCAAAGAACATTATATTCAAGATTATATTCGCAATATTTTCTATCCTATCAATCGGTCTGTTCTCAATTTCATGGACTGGTTATATCTTTTACATAGGTGTAATGGGAATATTCTCAATTGTTTATCTAATTGCATGTTACATATTCAATGTCGGTGATGAAAGCCCTGATGAATATCCAAGTAAAATACAGTGGTTTATTCGTCAAAATGCATTGCTGTCAATTGTAATTTTAGGCGTAATTGGAGTCATAGGTCTGGCTATTTTCAGAGGCTTCTCTGGTGTAACCGGATTATTCGGAAGTTTATTAGGCTTGCTTTCCTTGCAATCCGCTTCAAGGGTAGTCGGCGGATTCCCGAACGTACTTGTTTCTGTTGCAGAGATGCAAATGCCAAGTTTACTTGGTGGAGGAATGGCTTCTGCATTTTTAGCAAATACCAACGGTGTAATTAACGGTATCGGTGGTATTTCAATATTATTCACAGGTTTAGCAGTATTATACACTTTAGTCAAAAGGGTTTTCGGACTCAGAAAAGCTAGGGTAAAAACAAATAATACAACAACCAAAAAACCTCCGAAAGGAAAAAGAAAAGCTTCAGCTAAGAAAATTGATGACGAACGTAAATTTAAATTGAATGTTGGCAGTTTCGAATTCGGTTCTACCGATGAACTTTTAGCTTCAAAACAGACAACAGTTTTATACGCATGTCTGTTTGTTGTTTGGGTAGTTCTTACCGCTCTTGCAGTAAGTAGAGGTTCAAGGTTCATTACCACACTCGTATTACCATTCGCACTCATGACTGGTATATTTGTAAGTCTTGCAATCGACTACATCAAAAACAGACTGTCCAATGACAAACTCATTGTTGGGGCATTCTTCCTTACAGGTTTCCTTGCAGCTATACCTTTAGCTCAAATCAATTCCATGTACGGAATATTAATGTTTTTAGCTATTGTCGTAATCGGTTTAATCACTGTTTATGCAATCAAATCCAATTCAGCTGACAAAAAAGTACCTCTTAAAAAATACGTTCTTGTAATTGCACTTGTGCTTGCACTGATTTCACCATCCATATGCGGCGCTTATCAGACTTCATATGGTGTTGTTCCAGGTACAAGTGACCCAATGTGGAACGCATTGGAATGGGCAAATGAAAACACTGACAATGATACCGTACTCACATCCTGGTGGGACTTCGGGTACCTGTTTGAGGTTGCAGCCGACAGACAGGTAACCTTCGACGGAGGTTCTCAATCAGGTGACCGTGCATTCTGGCTGGGTCAGGCGATGACAACAAGCAATCTGGAACTGTCAGCCGGTATCTTCAGAATGCTGGATACAACAGGTACATTGGCTCAAGAGGCATTGATTAACTATACAGGTGATTCAGGTAAAGCAACTGATATATTAATCGATATCTTACCGAAAACAGCAAGTGACGCTCAAAAAGACTTGACAAGTAAGTATAAATTAACAGCTGAACAGGCAAGCACTGTAGTTAACTACACTCACCCTGAAAACCCACGTCCTGTAATATTCGTGGCATCTTCAGATATGCTTACAAAAGCGGGCTGGTGGACCTACTTCGGAGCTTGGGACTTTGAAAACCAATCTTCTGAAAACTACAACTACTACATGCCTCAGCCTGGTACTCCTTCATCAGTTGAAGTACAGCCTGGTCAAACCAACAAAATCCAATTGCTTGACGACCAAGGTATGACAATCAACGCTGTCATAAGCAGAGGTACAGGCAACAATACAACTACAGCATATACTGAAGCGGTTTACAGCCAGACTGGTGAGCAGATTATGATCAATGACACTCCGTACAACCCATTGAACATTTCACATATAATGGTAATTGAAGACGGTTATGTCATGAAAAATGAGTCCATCGGCAGTGTTAAGGACGCTAACTTCACACTCCTTCTGATGGGTAACGATAATCAGTACACACCTATCCTTATGAGCAATGAATTGAGAAATTCAATGTTTACTCAACTGTTCCTTTTAGGTGGAGCCGGTCAGGACATCTTTGAAAATGTTCACGTGGAAAGCGGTGTAATGCTGTTCAATGTAAACTTCAACAATACTGTTGCTGGTGGAGGCTCCGGCAGCAGCTCAACTACAAACACAACACAAACTTAGATTAGGTTTTTCCTAATCTCTATTTTTTTATTTTTTTCAATATTTTGTTTCGATACTGCTATTTTTTCAAAGTATTTATATGATATTAACAACATAAATTAAGCTATAATATATACTTTTTATTAATGATTATTGTGGCGATTTTATGGGTATAGAAGAGAAAATTAAAGATATTGAAGAGGAAATTCAAAAGACTCCATATAATAAAGCTACTTCACACCATATTGGTAAACTTAAAGCAAAATTATCAAAATTAAAAGAAGAATCATTGCAACGTAGCAGCGGAGGATCAAAAGGCCAGGGTTTTCATGTAAAAAAATCTGGTGATGCTACAGTTGTGCTTGTAGGTTTTCCTTCTGTGGGCAAATCTACATTACTGAATAATATTACTAATGCTGAAAGTAAAGTTGGAGCTTATCAATTCACAACATTGGACATTGTTCCAGGTGTAATGGAACACAAGAACGCTAAAATTCAGGTTTTTGACATTCCTGGAATTATCACAGGTGCAAGTAGCGGTAAAGGAAGAGGTAAGGAAATTTTATCCGTTGCAAGAACTGCAGACTTGATACTTGTTGTTCTTGACACTTTCAATCCGCAGCACATCAATGTTATTCTTGATGAATTGAGGGCCATTGGAATCAGGCCGAACGAACAGCCTCCTGACGTTACTGTCAAAAGGAAAAAACTGGGCGGTGTAAAGGTATCATCAACCTGCCCGTTAACTCACATGGATGAAAAGACAATCAGGTCAATCCTCAATGAGTACGGATATATTAATGCGGACGTTCTTTTCAGGGACGATGTGACAATGGACCAGTTTATTGATGTGCTTGACCGAAATAAATCATATGTTCCAATGCTTGTTCTATTAAACAAGGTGGATCTTGTAGATGAAGCATACCTTGAAGAGCTTAAAAAATACATTCCGGAATTCATTCCGATTTCCGCAGACAAGAACACTAATATCGATGAGCTTAAAGACGTAATTTTCGATAATCTTGACCTGGTCAGGGTTTATCTTAAACCTCAGGGCAGAAAAGCGGACATGGAAGATCCATTGGTTATCAAGAAAGGCTCTACAGTCATTGATGCATGCAGAAAATTGCACAGGGAATTCGTTAAAAATTTCCGCCATGCAAAAATCTGGGGAACCTCAGTCAAGTTCCCAGGCCAGAAGGTAGGTCCCGACCACGTACTTGAAGATGAGGATGTTTTAAGGATTATTCTTAAAAAATAATTCTTTCTTTTTTGATTTTTATGAGCGAAGCTATTTTTATAACAGGTACTCCGTGCACAGGAAAAACCACAGTCAGCGAATTGTTGTGTGAAAAATTAAACTGCAGGCTGATTAAGATTAACGATTTGGCAATTGAAAACGATTTTGTTTTGGGAATTGATGATGAGAAAGGCTATAAGGTCATTGACATTCCCGCCTTAAATGAAAAGGTAGCTGAAATCATTAGTGAAAGTGATGAGCTTCTTATTTTTGAAGGGCATCTGGCACATTTGTGTGACGGTGCAGATAAGGTAATTGTTTTAAGGGTCAGACCTGAAATTCTGCGCTCAAGACTTGAAGGACGTGACTATTCTGAAGCTAAAATCCGTGAAAACCTTGAAGCCGAAGCAATGGGAGTCTGCACAGCAGAAGCATATGACATCTATGATGAAAACATCTCAGAAATTGATGTAAGCGATTTGACAGTTGAGGAAATTGTTGATGAGCTTTCAAGTGTAATTTCAGGTGAGAAAACTTATCCTGCGGGTGAAGTCGACTTCATGGACTGGCTGATTTCATAGTGAACTATCATTTCACAGCAATTTTACAAAATCATAACAATTTTATTAAATCGCTTCAATTTTTCTAAATGACTACAATTTAACCTATTTTTTTAATTTTTGATTTTAAATTTCATTATATTGAATATGCACGTCTGTGACTTTTCATACTTGAAAAATATTTATATACGTGCGAGTTAAATTATAATGTATAGGTTCTTAATTTCAAGTGAATGTCCTGCATTAAATTTTTAAATGATTTAACTCATATGAATTATCAAGTGAGAACATGGCCGAAATTAATGTAAAAATCAATGATGAATTAATTGAGGATTTGTCTGAGGTTTGTTTAAAGAACAACTTGAATTTGGAAGAACTTGTATTGAATTATGTCCAACAGGGTTTGGATAATGATAAAGGAGTTGATAATATGTCAATGATAAGTTTGGATAGAGATGTAATGGAAAAAGTGAATATTGTGGTTAGATTAACTGATCAGACTCCTGAAGAAGTTGTAAATGATGCCTTGAGAGATCAATTAAGGACAGTTGAAGATGTCCCTGATAATGTTGATTATGAAAAAATTTGGAATGCTCTTGACCATGATAAACCTGAAGGCGATGATATTTTGGATAATCTTGTTCGTCTTGGTGAACAGAGTATAGATTAAATTCCTTATTTAACACCACTGGGGAATTTAAATGATTTTTTTAGATAGTTCATATATCAAAGGTTTGATGATTAAAAGAGATCCTCATAAGAAGTTTTCTAATAATATTCGGCCTTTTTTGAAAAATGAGACTAAAGTTATCAATATCACCGTACTCGTTGAAGTGTTAAATTCTCTAAAAAAGAATAATTTTCAGGGCAGCATAAATGATATTATCAATCAATTGCTCAATCTTGATATTTTTGATTGGTTAAGTGTTGAAGATTACAAATCTGCTGCTGAAAAATTCAAATATTATAATGGTAGTGTTAATTTTGCAGATTGCACTATATTAGTTACTATGGAAAAATACGGAATCACAAAAATTGTTACTACTGATTCTGATTTTGGAAAAATCCGTGGTATACGTAGAATAAGTGGGATTTTTTAAAATATTGTGGAGTTGGTAGTGTGGCTACAATAACAGTTGATGAATCAATAATGGAAAAAATAAACATTAGATGTAAACAGTTAAACTGTTCTCCTGATGAACTGGTTAATGATATTCTATATGCTCATTTGAGGCATGTTGAAGAAATTCCTGATGATATTGATGCCGAAAGAATCTGGAATTTGCTTGAACATGACAAACCTGAAGGTGATGACATTTTAGATAGGATTACTGACATGTTTGACTGAATATTTCAAGCATATCATTTAATCGAATTGCTTTTGATAAAATAATGGTTGAAAGGATATATTGGTATCCTTTCTTATTTATTCCATTATTTTTTTACTTTAACGCTTTTTTTAACTGTATCTTTAACGTATGTTGCAGAGTAAGTTACTTTTTTACCAACTTTGAGTTTTTTCAAGACACTTGATTTGATGGTTACTTTTGCAACACCTTTTTTATCGGTTTTTGCTTTGAAAGTTTTGCCGTTGAACTTAAAGGTAATCTTTTTGGATTTAAGGAATTTTCCTTTTACCTTCTTAAGTGTTGCAGTTAAAACTAATTTTTTAGCTGATTTTTTAACGGTAACTTTTTTAAGTGTTAAAATCTGTTTTACAGTTAATTTTTTAGTCACTGTTTTTCCGAGAACTGTGGCTGAAATCTTATAGGTTTTTGGCACCTGTGTTATTTTTAGACTTGCAACACCTTTGCCGTTTGATATTGGAATCATTTACAGATAGTGCTTCATTGTCAGCTTCTGTCTTTAAAATTTCGTTTGTCTTTAGATTTTCATTTGACAATTCTATTGATGAATCGTCCGCACTCAGTGAATCATCTGTAATGTTGTCTGATGCACTAACTGCACTTATTGTAAATATGGTCAGTAAAAGTAAACTGACTAAAAGTAGTTTTTTAAACTTCATGTTTTATATTTCTTTAAGATTTTTATAAAAAAACAATATTATTCAATTAATAATAGTATAAGGCATTTTTAATGTTTTTGACAACAGTTGCAAAATTTTGAATTTTATTTTATCATGTGGGATGATATCTTGCAGACGAAAATAATCAAAGTGGTGGATTTCAATTCTTGATTTTTATTTCACAACAATTTTCTATAATGGGAGCAATTTTCATAAATCATAACAATTTTTCTTTTTTAGGTCAATATTTAATTAAAATTTATATTTTTTTATAATGCACGCTTATGCAATTGTGTATTTCGAAAATATTTTATATATTCGAATTTAATATTAACATGATTGTTCTAGCTAGTTCAAGCATGTTTAGAAGTGGTTAACATTAACTCTTTTGATGGTTTGAACAGATTATGTGTTGTGGTAATATGGCTAATATATGTTTAGATATTGATGATGACTTATTTGAAGAGTTAAAAAAACAGGCTTTTAAAAATAATTTAAATTCGGATGATTTAATTGAAAAATACATCCAGAACGGATTAATTAATAAAGAGGTTGAAAATATGCAGTCAGTTCAGATACCTGATGAAATAATGGAAAAGATGAATGCTAGATGTAGTGAACTTAAATGTAATCCTGAAAAATTGATTCATAGTATCCTTTTTGATTATCTAAAAAAAGTTGAGTGTATTCCAACTACTATTGATCGTGAAAAAATGATGATGATGCTTGAACAGGATAATCCTGAAGGCGATGATATTCTGGATAATCTTGTTCGTCTTGGCAGACAGGGATGGGATTAAATTAATCTAAACACCACGTGAGGAATTTTCATGATTTTTTTAGACACATCATATATTAATGGATTAATACTCAATAACGATAACTATGCCAGTCTTTCTAGAAGTATGAGGCCATTTTTAAAAAATGAGAGAAAAGTAACTAATATCACCGTTCTTCTTGAAGTTTTAAATAGTATCAATAAGTATAATTTTTTTGGAGACCTTGAATATTTAAAAAATCAATTGATAAATCTTAATGTTTTTGATTTTTTGACTTGTGAAGATTATGAAAGTGCATTTGAATTATTTAAATTCTATAACAAAAGCTTGAATTTTGCAGATTGCACAATACTTCAGACTATGCAGAATCATGGTATTTCCAGAATTGCATCATTTGATTCTGATTTCGATAAGATTAAAGGTATTGAAAGAATATATGGGTTTTATTAACCCTTTATTTTTTTTCAATTTCATTAATTTTTAAAGGAATTTTCAAATAATCCATAACCTTTATTAATAGCAATAAACATAATTATTCTTAATATTCATATTAACCTAAGGTTATTCTAACTATGGTTTTTGTTTTAATTTGCGCAAATCATTTTAATTCAATTTTGAATATTATATCCTACATTTTAAAGGAGGATATTTTTGAGTAGAGGAAAACGACCAAAGTGGATGATTGATATAGCGATTGAAAGAATGAACATTCTTTTTGAGCGTGCCGAGATGGAATTCATCACCCATCCGGAAAGGTCCGATCGCTATGTTGAGTTAGCATTGAAATTGTCCACAAAATACAATACCAAAATCCCTGAGAAATGGGCCAGAAGGTATTGCAAGAATTGTAAGAGTTTCCTTTATCCTGGCCATAATTGCACCGTCCGGCTGGTTAACTCAGAAGTTAACATTTTTTGTGGTGAATGTGGTCATGTCATGAAAATTCCTTATCACAAGGAAAAAAAGTTAAAAAGGAGAGCTAAATATGAGTCAAAGCAAAAAAGAAATGATGAATAGAGCTCTTAATGCGATGACAATCAACATTGGTAAAAGCGGCGTCAACGATAATGTTATTGAAGAAATCAAACGTCAGCTCAAGGCTAATGAGATTGTTAAACTTAAATTTGCAAAGAATATCGCTAGAAATAAAGATGATTACATAGATGAAATAGTCTCTAAAACAAGAGCACAGCTCATTGACGTTAGAGGCCATGTTGCTGTAATCTATAAGAAAAAGCCTTAAACATTTTAAATTTAGAGTTACAGGCCCTATTTTTTAGGTCTTAAATTTACAGTGGATTAAGCTACAATTATTTAATAAAATATTGGAGAATTAATATGACTACTGTATTTGATGTACCTGCAGATTTATTAATTAAAAAAGTCGCAGAAGAATTTAAAAATAACGAAAAAATCAATTCCCCTGCATGGTCCAATTTTGTTAAAACCGGTGTTCACAAAGAAAGAAAACCTGAAGACAAAGATTGGTGGTTTATTAGGACTGCTTCTATTATCAGAAGAGTTTACATGGATGGTCCTGTAGGAGTAATGAGTTTAAGAACTTTCTACGGTGGTAAAAAAGACCGTGGCGTACGTCCTGAAGTTTTCAGAAAAGGAAGCGGATCCATTATCAGAACCGCACTTCACCAATTAGAAGACGCAGGATATGTAGAAAAAGTTGAAGGTGGAAGAGTTGTCTCCCCAGCAGGAAGATCATTCTTAGATAAAATTTCTGCTGAAATCATCAAAGATATTCCTGAACTTGAAAAATACTAATTATATTTCGGAGAGTTTGATATGAGCGATTTAGATGAAATTCGTCGTAAAAGAATGGCTGAATTACAAGCTCAACAGGCTGCTATGCAAAATCAGCAAATGCAGCAACAACAGGCTGCTGCTCAAGCACAACAGCAAGAAGCACAAAGACAACAGTTCGAAGCTCAGAAAAAACAAATTTTAGGTCAGATAATGACCCCTGAAGCTCGTACTAGATTGGGTAACCTCAAACTTACAAAACCTGAACTCGTAAATCAGATTGAACTTCAACTGATTCAATCCGCTCAGGCCGGAAGCTTAAGAGGTAAAGTCACTGATGAGCAATTGAAAGTATTGTTACGTCAAATTGCCGGTCAGAAAAGAGAAATTAAAATTACAAGGAAATAATATCGATGAAAGCAGCTGTTTTATATAGTGGAGGTAAAGACTCATCCTTTATGGCTGTAATGCTTAAAAGGTTAGGAGTCGACGTTGAACTTTGCACTGCAAATTTTGGCGTTTACGATTCATACATTCCAGCTAGTAAATCAGCGAAATCCCTGGGATTTGAACACAGGGTTCTCAACCTGGACATTGACATTCTCGACAAGACTTGCGATATGATTATGGAAGACGGATTTCCAAACGACGGAATAAAGTACATCCATGAAAGTGTTGTTGAACAGGTTGCCGAAAAATATGATATTATTGCCGATGGGACAAGACGTGATGACAGGACTCCCAAATTAAATGTTAATCAGATAAGAAGCCTTGAAGACAGAAAAGACGTTCAGTACATAAATCTGGACAGTTTCGGTCATAAGTCTGTAAAGTTCATAACCTCAAACCTGTTTGAGATTTCACATGAAAAGTCCAACAAGGACAACAGTTCAGACTATGAGGTCGAAATCAGAACTCTGATTGACGAGAAGGGAGGAAATTCACTTGACATTTTCCCTGAACATTATCAA
Source organism: Methanobrevibacter sp. (assembly GCF_015062935.1). Classification (NCBI taxonomy): domain Archaea; kingdom Methanobacteriati; phylum Methanobacteriota; class Methanobacteria; order Methanobacteriales; family Methanobacteriaceae; genus Methanobrevibacter; species Methanobrevibacter sp. The sequence goes on from NZ_SUTM01000002.1 coordinate 146,030, forward strand.
ACTCGTGTTATAGGATATAAAAAATAATTATTATTACAGGTGAGAAAATGAGTAGAAATAAACCATTAGCTAAAAAATTAAGAATGGCAAAAGCAAACAAACAAAATAGGAGAATTCCAATCTGGGCTTATGCTAAAACTAACCGTAAACTTAGATACAGACCAAAACCTAGACATTGGAGAAGAAACAGTCTTAAATTATAAGAGGGGTTAAAATGGAAAGAGTTTACACAATTCCACTTAGAAATGTAAAAAATGTCAAAAGGACTATCAGAGCTCCTAGAGCTATTAGAGAAGTTAAAAACTTCTTAATCAAACACATGAAAGCTGAAGAAGTTAAAATTGATGAATCTATCAATCACGCAATTTGGGAAAGAGGTATCCAAAAAATACCTTCCAAAATCACTGTAAAAGCAGTTAAAGATGATGATGGTGTAGTGACAGCTACTTTAGCAGAATAGCTATAAGTACCTTCGCCATATATTTGATTAATGTGAGGTAACAATATGTTGAAAAGAGTTGATATTGTAGGAAATCCGAATATAGGAGTATTTATTCTTGCAACTGACGATGTAGCTGTTGTTCCTTTTAATCTCTTGGATGAAAAAGCTGAAATTATTAAGGAAACATTGGAAGTCGATGTTGTTAAATCTTCTATTTCCGGCAGTAATCTTATAGGATCTTTAGCTGTAGCTAATTCAAAAGGTATCGTTGTTTCCCCACACGTATTGGACAGAGAAGTTAAACAATTTGAAGATTTGGGATTGAATGTTGCAACAATTCCGGGCAATTACACTGCAGTGGGTAACATTATCGCTGCAAATGATGCCGGTGCAATTGCAAGTCCTTTTTTAACCGAAGATGCACTCAACATTGTCGAATCCACTTTGGATGTTGACGTTGAAGCACGTTCCATTGCAGGAACCGACATCATCGGATCCCTTATTAAGGTGACAAACAAAGGATTTTTAATAAGCAAAAACGCAACTTCCACAGAAATTAACTTCGCTCATAAAGTATTTGGTGTAGAAGGAGATATTGGTACTGTTGGCAAAGGTATTTCTTTAGTAGGGGCTTGCTCTATTGCTAATTCTAATGGGGCAATTGTAGCTAAAGATAGTACTGGTCCTGAAATGGCTAGAGTTGAAGAAGCATTAGGCTTTTTGGATGATAATTTTTAATTAATATATCATGAGGGATTTTATATGATAACAAAAATTTACAGAGTTAAAGGTACTTTTTTAATGGGCGATGACTACCATGAATTCACTAAAGAATATAAGGCTACCAGTGAAGCTGACATAGAACAGAAAATCTATGACAGATTCGGTAGTAAACATGGTATTAACAGGAACCAAATTTCTATCAAATCCATTGAAGAAATTGCTCCTGAAGATGTCGTAGACCCTATTGTAAAAGAAATTTTATAGACACATAGGTGTTACTATGGAAGATCAGCAAAGATTAAACAGTCTTCTTAATGAAATTAACGCATACAGACAACAAGCTGAATTAATCAAACAACAGATTGAAATGATTCAAACCTCAATCGCTGAAGTTGACGCATTATTCGCAACTTTGGATGACATCGAAGGCAAAGAATCAGTTGAAGCTTTTGTTCCTGTAGGTGCTGGTTCTTTCATTAAAGGAGAACTTAAAAGTACTGATGAAATTATTGTAAGTATTGGTTCCGGAATCGCAGTCAAAAAAGACGCAGACGGAGCTCGCGAAATTCTCACAGGTCAAAAAGAAGATTTAAAAGACAGCTTAGACAAAATGTTAGCTAACTTACAGCAATGCAGTGACATTGTTGGATCTCTTCAGGCTCAGGCTGAGCAGATTGCTGCTGCAGCACAAGGCAACATGACCCAAATGAGATAGACAATATTTTACAATTTTTTCTTTTTTTCTATTTTTTTTATATTGATTTTAATTATTTTTTTTCTAAAGATTCTTATTTTGATAGTGTTTTTTCAACGAAATCTGGGGTGACGTTTAGTGTTTCGGTTATTTCAGTTATTGTGAATCCTTTTTTTCTAAGGTTGATTATGATTTGTTTATTGTTTTCATTTACTTTGTCTTCTGCATATTCTTTTGCGTATTCTTCTACGTTTTTCATGTTTCCACCTACTATGTTTGTTATTCTTTTGTTCAGCATTTTGTCTTTGACGAATTTGTCGCATAGTATTAGCACTATTCCTTTGGCAAATTGTGCTATGTTTCTATTTTTTATATCTGATTTTTAATTGATTTCAATGCAGTCAACTTAATTGTTTTTTCTAAAGATTCTTATTTTGATAGTGTTTTTTCAACGAAATCTGGGGTGACGTTTAGTGTTTCGGTTATTTCAGTTATTGTGAATCCTTTTTTTCTAAGGTTGATTATGATTTGTTTATTGTTTTCATTTACTTTGTCTTCTGCATATTCTTTTGCGTATTCTTTTGCATATTCTTTTGCGTATTCTTCTACGTTTTTCATGTTTCCACCTACTATGTTTGTTATTCTTTTGTTCAGCATTTTGTCTTTGACGAATTTGTCGCATAGTATTAGCACTATTCCTTTGGCAAATTGTGCAATATCCTTTTTTAATCTTGGTATGTTAGTTATGAGTTCTGCTGAATCAAGGATGGTATGTTCCAAGTCTTTTGTATGTTTCATGAAGCAAAATAAGCTTATCATGAGTAATTCCTTTTCGCTGAAGTATTCTTCATGTTCTATTTTTGTATTAATATTATTTATAAACTTGTCTCCATCAATGCTTTTTAGTGAATGGATATATATTGGAAATCGGGAATCGGCATTGACTTTGTAGCATTTTGTTTTTTCCTTTTCAACAGTGCTTAGCACATGAACCTCTATCGGCTTTTTGGATTTGATTTTTGCCTGGTCAATTATGGCGCTGTAGAATCGAAATCTTCGCTTGTCATTGACATCTACATAGGTACTTTGAAATTCCAGAATCACTATTCTATCTTCAAGCTCAAAAACAAGATCTGGTTTGTACATTTTCGGATCTACAATTCCATATTCAGTCTGGTGCACTTCCACTATTTTCCCTTTGATGTTGATGATTTCTATCAGTTCCTGTCCGTATTTCTGGCCTTCAATTTTGAAAATTGTATCCTCATGAAATTCCATAGATTTTCACCTCTTTTAAAGTTATTCATTATTCTTTATTTTTAATTTAAAAGAATATAAATCTTTTGATATGGATATAGGTCAATATTATTGTATTAATTCAATAAAATAAGGTTAAATAAATATTTATCTTAAAAATGCAAGAATACCTCAACCTCTCTGAGGTTGGGGATGAATTGCACTGTTGGGTGTATGGGTGTAAAATACCTTTTTGTGTTTTTATTTTTAAAAAATATTGATTTATTGTCATTATTTGTTTTTAATTTTATATTTGGTGTACTTTTCATAAAAATTGTAATGTTACTTTTCAAATGCTCTTTGTAATTGTTTATATATTATTGCATATGAAATAGTATAATGTCATTTAAAAAAATTAAATATTTTTTTTTTGAGTGAATAGATTATATTAAAAAAATAATTTGTATGAAGGTTTTGTTAATTTTGAAAATTGTTAATAAGTATCTTGAAGTTCGTATTTATCCGTCTCAAATGGATAAGAATGATAATGGTGAAAAAATCGTCAGTATTAATGAAATAGAATCCAATATAGGCATTTACCGTTTCATCTATAACAAGGAATTGGCGTTTATAAATTATTTTAGACAATTGTTAAAACAGAATGGTTATGAGGATAAATTATGGATTACTCAAAGTTCATGTGATGTTATTTTAATGATGTTAAGACAGGAATATGCTTTTTTAGAAAAAGCAGAGTCAAGCAGCAGACAACAATCTCAAAAAGACTTGGTAACGGCTTTTAAACGATATTTTAAACATGATTTAAAATCCCATTATCCTGTTTTAAAAAAACGTAAAAACACTCAAAAATTCACATTCAGAATAATGAATAATAACAACAACATCCGAATACAGAAAGATAAAAACGGATACTACAAAATTAAATTAGCCAAACTAGGACTGGTCAAATTCAAAACCAGCAAAGAATACAAAAAACTACTACTAAAAGGAAGCAATCCCAACGATGAAAGTGTAAAAATAAAGCATGTGGTTGTTAAACGTGTAAATGACAAGTATTATGCTGTTTTCAACATCGAATGGATTCACGTTCCTGTTAAAATTATCGGACCACAACAACAACTTGGAATTGATATTGGATGCAGCAAACTAGCTGTTTTTTCTAACGGCAAGGAGATACCCAATCTAAACCTAGAAAAAGAAACAGAAAAAATCATACAATATCAAAAAATGATGTCACACCACAAAAAAGACTCCAACAGATACAAAAAAGCAAAAAAACTCTACCACAAATGGATGCGCAAACTAGTCAACAAAAGAAACGATTATTACGATAAAATAACTACATGTATTGTTGAGAATGCTTGTTTCATTGCTGTTCAAAATGAAAACATCATAGCATGGAAACACAACAAATTCTTATCTAGAAAACTACAATTAAACGCACCACGCAAATTCATGGACAAAATAGAATACAAAGCACAATGGAACAATATCGGATTTGTTAAAGTTTCTAAAAATTTCCCGTCCACACAAACCTGTAGCAAATGCCGAAAAATAAACCCAAATGTCGGTGGAATAGGAAACCTGGGAATAAGAGACTGGATTTGCCCAAAATGCGGCACACATCATAACAGAGATGTTAATGCAGCAATTAATATACTTAATAACGGATTAGAAATCGTAGGGACTACGATGCAGTAAAAACATCCAAAAAATATACATTTTTTTTGGTTTGCGAATCCCCGTCGTCTCCAACGGTGGGGAAGTTCAAATGAAAATATAGTAGCTATCTATTGAAATCAATATTTTCATGTGCATGAAGTTTGATGAAATTGATTGTTGATTTTTGGCAAGAGGTATGCTTTTCATATTTCAGGAATTCAGATTCAATGGGGGTTATATGCACAATCACCAAACAAAGACATCAAAAATCCAACGGCCCAGAAGCAATAATTAACAAAGAAAATTCAGCATCAACTATAAACCAACACAAAAAACATGAAATTAATTTTGGAGTATTATAATTTTTTTACTCTTTTTTTAAATACTATGAAAAATAAAAATATTAATAATTAAATTTTTTTAACTAAACTAATAAGGTTGGGTTAATTTTGTTTGAATCATTAAAAAAGAAATTTTCACGTACAAGTGAAAAATTGGAAGAGGAACTTATAGAAGAAGCGGAACAGGAAAATAACCTTCAGGAGGAAAAAGGTACCAGATTCTCATTTTTCTCATTCGGTAGGAAAAAGGAAGACGAAAAAGAAGAGGAAGACGAATCCAATTTACTTCCGGAATCAGAAGAAGAAGTTAAAGAAGATAAAGCTGATGTTTCTGAAACTGAAGAAGTTGAGGAAGTTAAAGAAGAGAAAAAATCCCGCTTCTGGAGCAGGAACAAGTCTGATGATTCTGAAGATGAAAAAGAAGCTGACGACGAGGCGGAAGTTGAAGCTGAAGAAGTTTCTGAAGATGAGGAAGAAGTTGAGGAAGTTAAAGAGGAGAAAAAATCTCACTTCTGGAGCAGGAATAAATCTGATGATTCTGAAGAAGCTGAAGATGAGGAAGAAGAAGTTGAGGAAGTTAAAGAAGAGAAGAAATCTCACTTCTGGAGCAGGAGCAAGTCTGATGATTCTGATGATGTCGAAGAGGTAGAGGAAGCTGAAGAAGACGAGGAAGAAGAGGAAAAAGAGGAAAAATCTCACTTCTGGAGCAGGAAAAAGAAAGAGGACGTTTCAGCAGACGGCGAAGCTACCGGAGGAATTTTCTCATTCATCCGTGAAAAAACCATTCAGGAAAAACACGTGGAAGACATACTCTTCGAACTTGAAATGGAACTTCTGCAAGGTGATGTGGCTATGGAAGTTGCAACCGAAGTTGTGGAAGGTGTAAAAGACAATCTTGTCGGTAAAAAAATCAAAAGAAGTAATGATATTCCTGAACTCACATATAATGCTTTAAAAGACACTGTCGCTGATATCATTGACGTTCCGGGTAAATCAATGACTGAAATGATTGAAGAGAAAAAGGCACAGGGCGAACCTCTTGTTGTAATGTTTGTCGGAATCAACGGAACCGGAAAAACCACAACAATCGGAAAACTCGCAAATTACTATCTCAAAAAAGGATACACTCCTGTTATCGCAGCATCAGATACCTTCAGGGCAGGTGCTATCGAGCAGGTAACATATCACGCTGACAATGTCGGAGTTAAAATAATCAAGCACCAAAAAGGATCAGACCCTGCGGCTGTTGCATATGATGCAGTTGAACATGCAAAAGCTCAGGGAAAAGAACTGGTGTTAATCGATACTGCTGGAAGAATGCAGACCAACACCAACCTTATGGATGAAATGAAAAAGATTAAAAGGGTTTCCAAACCTGACCTTGTGGTATTCGTCGGTGATGCATTAACAGGTAATGACGCAACCGAACAGGCTAAAAAGTTCAACGACGCTATCGACATTGACGGAGTTATCTTAACCAAGGCTGACGCTGACAGTAAGGGAGGAGCTTCCCTGTCCATCGGTTATGTCATCAACAAGCCTATCATGTTTTTAGGTGTAGGTCAAGGATATGATGATATTATGGAATATGATGCCGATTGGATGTTAAATCAGTTATTCTCCGATGATGAGGCAATGGAGGCAGAATAGCCAATAAAAAACTTTATAAAGGATAATCTATTTAATTTTATATTGCAAAACATGGAGTGAAATTTAAAATAGAGGGTGATATAATCAAATATAAATCGGTATTTATCATTTGCATGGCTCTAGCTGTATTCCTTTGTGTGGGTGCAGTTTGTGCAAGTGATTTAAACCAAACAGATGATTTACAATCTTATGAAAATGATGATTCACAAAGTATTAGTTTAGATGTGGATGATGAACTTAAAGCGGAAAGCGATGATACTCTGCAGGCCAACAGCTCAGCTGCGGCTCAAAAGAAAATAGGTACAACCGCAAAAACATCATCCGGTACTGTTTTTGTTCAAAATTCAAAATATGATATCCAGATTCTGGATGAAAAGGGAAATCCCCTATCAAAAAAGGTAGTTCAGGTCAGCTACAAGGGTAAGGTTTCAAATTTAACCACCAATGCAAAAGGACATGTCTATGTTAATCTGTATGCTAAAGGAACCTATAAATTGACATATTCATTCAAGGAGGTTGGATATACTCCGCTTAAAGGTTCCAAAACAATAACAATAACCGGAGGCACCGCATCCAAGATTAAGGGTTCAAATTATGTTGCCTATGCAGGGGCTAAAAATCCTTTCACAGTTACACTGTCCACCGGCGGCATCAAGATGCCCAACAAAAACGTGGTTTTCACCATCAAGGGCAAGTCATATACCAAAAAGACTGATTCCAAAGGTCAGGCAACACTGAACATCAATCTGGCAAAGGGCTCATATACAATCAAGTATAAGTTCAAAGGTGTCACCAACGCCAAAGCGGCCAGCGGTTCAGCAAAGATAACTGTTAAGAAAGGAATGCCTACAAGAATTACAAATCAGATTACTCTTAACTATAAGGCTAAAACTCCTGAACCGTTTACAATCAAATACAGGGATATCAGAGGCGATCCTATACCTTACAAAAGCATAGTCTTTAAGGTAAATCAAAAGACCTATATTGTCAAAACTGCCAAGGACGGTTCAGCCTCATTTACAGTCAATCTTAAAAAGGGAGTTTACACACTCAAGGTCAACTCCTACAATACTGATGTTTACAAGAAATCCCAGTGCACATACATCCTCAAGGTAAAGGGTGTTGACGACGGCTCCAAAAAGAACGGATTCTGGCTTTTCGGATCTGACATGAAAAAGGTCAACTTGAAGACTGTGGCCAGCAAGGGCATCAACCAGATATTTTTAAACTTCTACGCCTTTGAGCTTTACGGCAAAGGGGAAGTTTCCAATTTCGTCAGTACCGCCCGAAGCTACGGCATTGACGTTCACATATGGATGCAGGCATTCTATAAGGGAGGATGGATTTCTCCGGTAGACAGCAATGGAAAGTATAAATACAGCTTATTCAATTCAATTATCAAGCAGGCAAAGGAATATGCAAGCATCGACGGTGTTGCGGGAATACACTTCGATTATCTGAGATTCCCTGGCACTGCATACAAGCACACAAACGGTGTTGCTGCAATCAATTACTTTACCAAAAAGGCCTGCAGCGAATTGCACGCACTGAACCCTGATTTAATAGTTTCAGCAGCGGTAATGCCTGAGCCTTCCTCAATGAAATATTATTACGGACAGGACATTCCGACAATAAGCAAATACCTGGATGTCATTGTTCCTATGGTTTATAAAGGCAATTACGGTCAGGGAACTTCATGGATTAAGTCAGTGACTTCAAAATTCGTATCCCAGTCAAACGGGGCCGATGTATGGACAGGTCTTCAGGGATATGCGTCAGACAGCAATGTCAATAAGCTATCTGCCCTGACTTTGATGAACGATGCAAACCATGCTATAATGGGAGGAGCATTGGGAGTGATTATATTTAGATATTCATTATTCAATTTCTTCGATTTCGACAGTTTATAGGTGATTTTATGAAAAGGATTTTAATATTTCTAATACTGACATTAACGTTATTGTCTCTTTCAGCGGTTTCAGCTGCAGAAAATGCAACTGATGCTGTTGAGCTCGACGATAATGCCGACATCATTCTGGATGATGCAAGCCCTGTTAATGTAGCCAACTCAACAGAGGATAACGTCGTTCAGGAAAGTGAAATTTCAGCCAAACCAACAACAGGTTATGAGAAGTTTACAACTCAATTCAGCGTAACATTAACTTCAAACGGCACAGCTTTAGCATCAAAACCGGTTACAATCAGTCTGAATAAGCAGACTTACGACAGGGTGACTGACGATAACGGAACTGCAACAGTCAACGTTAAGCTTACAAAAGGAACCTACACAGCTACATTTTCATTTTTAGGTGATGAAAACTACACTGCATCAAACGGAACTGCTAAAATCACTGTAAAAAGTCCATATAATACTAAATTAAGTGTGGCTGACAAGAACATCAATTACAGGCAGGGTTCAAAATCGGTATTTATTGTCCGTCTTCTTACAACTTCAGGAAGTGCAGTCAAAAACCAGCAGGTAACATTCAAGGTCAGCGGAAAGACCTACACTGCAAAAACCAATTCAAAAGGTTACGCACAGATATTTTTAAGCCTTAAAAAGGGAACACGCAAGGTTACCTACTCCTTCAAGGCAAACAATCCTTATCTTTCCTCAAGCGGTTCATACAGCATTAAGGTTAAAGCTCCAATCGCCAAAGGAAACGGATACTGGATGTGGGGAGAGTCCATGAAAAAGGTCAATCTCAAAAACCTTAAAAACAAGGGAACCAAACACATTTTCCTTCATTCCTATTCAATAAACCTTTTCGGAAAATCCGCTGTAACATCATGGATTGCAAAGGCCGCCAAATATGGAATCAAGGTGCATATCTGGATGCAGATATTCTATGACGGAAAATGGATCAGCCCAATCAACAAGGACGGCTCCTTCAAGTACAGCTACATGAACAAGAAAATCAAGCTGGCAAAAACCTATGCCAAAATGAAGGGTGTTGCCGGAATACATCTTGACTATACAAGATTCGGCGGAACCGCACCTAATTACGGTGATGCTGTAAAGGTAATAAACTACTTTGTTAAAAAGGCATGTGTTGAGGTAAGAAAGGTAAAGTCCAACTGCATAATGTCATCATCCGTAATGCCTGAGCCTGGAATGACAGATTATTATTATGGTCAGGACATTCCTACAATGACAAAATATCTTGATGTCATTGTTCCTATGGCATATAAGGGAAATTACCACAAGACTACAACATGGCTTAATTATGTAACCAAGGCATTTGTCCTGGATTCCAACGGTGCGCAGGTATGGACCGGTCTTCAGGCATACAAGTCTGACAGCAACGCCAAACGTCTGTCCACATCCGAACTTCTAAAGGATGCCAAGGCTGCTAAAAGCGGCGGGGCAAAAGGAGTAATGCTGTTTAGAATAGGTCTAACTTATGCATTGAATTTCAATAAGGTATAATCCTTATTGATTACCATTTTCTTTTTGAAAGCGCTTTAAGGCGCTTTTTTTCTATATCTTTCTTTTTTTGTGACTGGTACTGCTTGTTCTGGCGGTTGGTTGTTGTTTCATTGTTTCTCATTACTGTTACAAGGTCTATGGAATTGCCGCTGCAAGCCATCAGGACCCTTATTTCCTTATAGTCCTTTGAAGGAGGGGCCTTAAATACTGCCGCATACTTTTCCCTTTCAACGTGCTCCCAGCTGATAGGCTCTTCATTTAATAGGCAGTCCACAATATATTCTCTTGAAATCCCGTTTTCATCAAGTCTTTGGATGAAATGTCTGTTTTCAAAGCACCAGTTTATGCTGGATGTGTCTCCCATTATAAATTTGTCAAAAACATTCATATGTAAACTTTATTATATAACTTTTTATAAAAATTTATGTATGTCTGAACAAGCGCAATGGGATTCGTCATTGGCATTTATTTTTGCTATGATCGGGGCTGCTGTTGGGTTAGGTAACATTTGGCGTTTCAGCTATGTGCTGTATTCTAATGGTGGAGGATCATTTTTCATCCCTTACTTTATAGCAATCGCTATCATGGGAGTTCCATTTTTAATATTAGAATATGGTGTGGGATTCAGTTTCAAGGAATCGTTTTCAAAGATAATGAAGAAAATCAAGCCTGAATTTGAAATCATTGCCTGGATACTGGTTCTTTTCGTGTTTATAGTTACAATTTATTATATGGTAATTCTGAGCTGGGACTTGGTTTACCTTTTAAGCAGTTTCACATTCAACTGGGGAACAGATACAGCGGCTTACTTTGTGCAGAACGTCGGTGGGAGCTCAAATCTTTCAAATGCAAGCTTCCTGCTTATTCCAACAACTGTCGGTGTTGCAATTTTATGGGTAATCTTATGGTTCATTTCCCACAGGGACGTTGACAAGGGTATCGGTAAGGTTTCAAAGATACTTATTCCGGCTCTCTTCATCATAATGGGAATAATCATCGTCTACGCACTGACACTTCCTGGTGCAGGCGTCGGTATTGATACACTGCTCAAGCCGGACTGGAATATGCTTTTTGACATTAACATCTGGCTTGCCGCATTTGCTCAAATCATCTTTTCATTAAGTATGGGTCAGGCTATTGCACTAACTTATGCAAGCTATCTGCCTGAAAACTCAAAGCTTATCGACAATGTTTTGATTGTAGTTTCATCCAACTCCCTTTTTGAAATATGTACTGCATTCGGTGTATTTTCAATTCTGGGTTACATGTCAGTTACGGCGGGAACACCTATGGTCCAGCTGGTGACTGAAGGTACAGGACTGGTATTTATCGTATTCCCAATGATTTTCAACATTATGGGTTCTGTTGGACGTGTGCTCGCCCCATTGTTGTTCTTGGCTATTCTGTTTGCAGGAATTACTTCCGCTTTAGGATTTTTCGAACCGATGCTGAACTCAACTTCCATAAAACTCGGCTGGTCACGTAAGAAAACCGCAACTGTTCTCTCCATTATAGGATGTGTCTTTTCATTAATACTAACTACCGGTATCAGCAGCTATCTTGTCGGAATCATCGACTCATTTGTCAATGAATTCGGAATACTGCTTCTCATTGGAGTTCAATGTATCATATTTGCATGGTTCTACGGTGTTGAACACTTCCTTCCTGCATTGAACGAAACTTCCACATTCAAAGTCGGTAAAATCTGGACTTTTGTAATCAAATACCTGCTTCCAACAGTTCTGATTATCATGTGGGCTATCGGTATTGTAAAACTCTTCTCAACTGCAAAGACATTTGAGATAATAATTGATGTTATAATTATTGTGGCGGTTCTGGTATTTGCATTCGTACTGACAAAAATCAAACCTGCCGGCGGAGATAGTTAATTCTATTTCCCTTAAATTCTTTTTTTATTGATTTTTTTGGCCTGAAATTATCCTGTCATATAATTGATTTTAGACCTGATTAAATTGATTTTAATTTTAAAAGTAGTTTAATTATTTAATCTTTCGATGATTATTTTAATCTTTTAGCTGTTTTTCAAAAAAAGTTTAATGGATATCTACATCAGATAATTAAAAAAGGAATAATTCGTTAGTGAATTATCCCTAATAGCCGTTTACGGCTTTGACTTCAAGATATGTCTGGTATAGAGCATAAACCCAGAAGATTAGGCTTATGATGGAAAATATGAATGATACCCACATACCCAGAATATTTAAAACGATTGCTATTGCGAAGAATATCAGTCCTTTTTTCACATCTCCGGCATATGCGATTCCAAGACCTGTCAAAAGGAAGGATATTATGATTGCAATGGCCATATTTTTTTGAGCCATCTTTTTAGCCTCCTGTCAGTTATTCGATAATTAAATCTATATGTTGACCGGATAATTAAACTTTACTGAAAAATTTGTAAAAATAAGTATTAAAAATAGTCATTTGTTAAGTATATCTTGGAAAAACCCAAGATAGACTTAAACTAAAAAAATTTTTTTAGTATAACACGGGAAGTGTTATAGATAATAATCTTTTAAAGCTATTATTTAAACGTTTACTTATTTTTATGTGCCTAAATTTGATTTAAAGAATTTTTATAAGCCTAAATTTATTAATGGTAAAGTATTTTTAAGTATAATGTATATAATGTTTAACATGAAATTAAAAATATTAATCATATGTCTTGCGGTTCTGGCTTTTGCGGGTTTTGTGAGTGCTGAAAGCTATACTGCACAGGACGGAATATTCGCATACAGGGAAGTTGAAAACTACACCCTCAACGGATTCAACTTCACAATACTTGCCGATTATACTCTTGTCGATGAAAACTCAACACACATGTTTTTTGAAGGGACAAACAACACCCTAAATATCAGTGTCGTTAAAGATGGCGAAATAAAAGAGGTCAACTCAACCAAAAACGTCACTGCATCACAGACAATGTTCGGCTCTGTTGAAGGATATCTTGTTGACAGAAACGGAAGCTATACATTCAGCTTCACGGAAGACGATAATCTGATTACTGTGTCATCAAAGGACATGTCACTGATGATTGGCGTCATCGGAAAGGACTGAATTTTGCCTTTAAAGGAGAATACTCATATGGGGCCTGTTAATGTTTTGGACTGCAGAAGCCCTGAAGAGTTTAGAAGATGGCTTGAAGAGAACCATTCAACTCAAAAGGAGTGCTGGGTAAACTGCAAAAGGGGAAAAATCGAGGAGGGTGAATTCTCATATGTCGATGCGGTCTATGTTGCACTGTCATTTGGCTGGATCGATTCAACCCACGCTAAGATTGACGGGGTGCGCATGCAGAGATTTTCACCCCGCAGAAAAAACAGCAACTGGACTGAGCTCAACAAGGAGCGCTGCAGATGGCTGATTGATAATGATTTAATGACTGAAAGCGGCTTTCGCTCACTTCCCGATTTGGATGAGGAGTTTGTCATTGACGACCATGTTCTTGAAGTTTTAAAAAGCAACGGCGAGGTATGGGAAAACTTTTCAGGATTTCCCGAACTCTACAGACGTATAAAGATTTCAAACATTCAAAAAGAGAAAAATAAGGATGAGCTTGACCGCAAACTTGCAAATTTCATGAAATCCGTAAAAAAGGGCAAAATGGTCGGAAACTGGAATGACAGCGGAAGGCTGCAATAGTTTTGCCAGCATAAAATCTGATTTTAAACTGTTCAGATTAAGTTTAATTATTCAGCAAAATCTGAATGAAATGTAATTTTTACGTAAAATGTTGATAATTATATATAGTATTAACAATATAGTATATTTATTATAAATATTATGATGACATTTATTTTTTATTAAGCTATTGGGGGGTGAAATCATATGGCAGATGACAACACTTCAAAGTCAATACTGATTGTTGAAGACGAATCCATAATCGCACTGAACCTCAAGTATGATTTGGAGGACTTGGGCTATAATGTGATTGGAATTGTAGACACCGGTGACGATGCAATTGATAATGCAGTTGAATACCGTCCGGATTTGACGATAATGGACATAAACCTCAAGGGGGATATAAACGGTATCCAGGCGGCAAAAAAGATTCTTGCCCTGGATTTGGCTGTAATCTATCTTACCGCAAACTCCGACGACATAACATTCAACGAAACAATATCAACATCACCTGCATCATCATTCATTCCAAAGCCATATGACATTAACACTTTATCAAAAAACGTTGCCCTTGCAATCAACCGTCAGTCTGTTGAATCAGAAAAGGTCAATGAGGCCAGAGGGATTGCCAAGGACAAAGATCAATCTGAAGATGTTTTACAATTGGAAAGTGGCAAAAGAGAGTTAATAGAATCTGCAGGCGAAAATGTGGACTACCAGAATTACCTGGAGTATGCTGACCTGCAGCAGAAGGCAAAAGAGGAATACAAACTGTCAGACAATGCAATCAGACACTACAAGGAAAAAGACCCTGATGAAAAGGAAAAAATCATTGTCGTAGAGGATGAATCAATCGTTGCACTGAACCTCAAGTATGACCTTGAAGATCTGGGCTATGAAGTCATTGACACATTTGACACAGCAACGGATGCAATCGAGAAATCAGAAGAGCTGTTTCCGGACCTGGTCCTTATGGACATTCAGCTGAAGGGGGATGTTGACGGTATCCAGGCTGCAAAGGAGATAAGTGAAATGGGAATTCCGGTAATCTTTTTAACAGCAAACACAGACGATGCCACATCATTTGAAGCCCTTAAAACAGCACCCTACGGATACCTGTCAAAACCATACTCACTCAAGCAGCTGGAGCTTACAGTTGCAATGGTTTTAAGAAAGCATGAAGAGGACATAAAGACAATCATCAAAACCGAAGACAAGGTTTCAGAAAAAAATAAGGAGCTTATCGTCGAAAAGACAGATGTTGCAATAATATTGGGGATAAGCATAATCCTTATTGTGGAAAGCCTTTTCATGAGAAACGTCACATGGCTTCAGTGGGTGCTTCTCATTCCTTCAGCAATCATGGTATTTCTTGCAATCGTCAGCCTCAAAAAGCCTGACCCTGTAACCGAATGGGACGTTCCTCCATTCGTAACACTCATTGTTCCTGCACACAACGAGGAACACACAATCGCAGAAACCGCAACCAGCCTTGCATCAATGGACTACTACCTTGACGGAAAGGTAAACTTCGAGCTCATTGTCTGCAACGACGGGTCAGAGGACCGTACCGGCGAAGTGCTTGAAGGTCTTAAGGACAAGTTCCCTCACCTCAAGATAATCACACGTGTGCCTCCACGGTCAGGAAAAGGAAAAGGATTCGTTTTAAACGACGCCCTTGAAATCTCCAAAGGGGAAGTTGTGGCCGTATTTGACGCAGATGCGAGGGTTGACCCTGATTTTCTAACCAAAATCATACCTTACCTCAACGACCCTGAGGTTCAGGGAGTCCAGTCACGTATCAAGATGTACAACAAGGACGAAAACTGGCTAACCTACATGCAGCACGTTGAACTTGCGGGTTTTGGAAACATAGTCCGTGCAAAGGACATCCTTGGAAAGGCAGGATTTTTAGGCGGAAACGGCCAGCTTGTTAAAAAGGACGCAATCTACGGCGGCGGAGGCTGGGACGGATTTGCAATCACAGAAGACTTGAATTTAAGTGTGAAGCTCATGATTGAAGGATATGCGATACGCTACTGCGGAGAGACATGGGTGTATCAGGAAGCTGTTCCTACATTAAGGCAGCTTTTCCGTCAAAGGGCCAGATGGGCAATAGGAAACTTCGAAACACTCTTCATCTACGGAGTAAAAATCATCCGCTCACCGATGCCTGTATTCAGAATGTTCGGAGTTTTAGAGCACGTTGCATTCTACGGCCTTAACATGCTTGTGTTCTTTGGATTTATCGTCTTTGCGGTAAACCTCATCGGATGGTTCGTATTCCACGGCGTTACAATAATCAGAATGGACGCTCCCCTTATAATCGGAATCATATCCGCATTCGGATTCTTCCCGGGAGCGGTGATAACACTTGCACGTGACAGAGTGAACTTCTTCAAATTGCTATATGGAGTTTTCGGCTACTGGCTCTACTGTTTCCACCTGATTCCTTTGTTTTTCATAACAGCATACCAGATGCTTACAAGAAAGGAAAGGACATGGGCAAAAACAGTCCACACCGGTGACGAGGAAGTTGAAGGTGTAGAAAACGAAGACATACCTGTAGGAGAGATAGAATAATGATGCTTAGAGAAAAGATAGCTTATATCATACTTATACTGGTCCTGCTCACTGTTGTGGTTAATCTGGGCTCAATAAACAGTTTCCTAAGTTTCCAGACAGACAAAACCCTTCAGTTTCAGGACTCCATCTACGTGGTACCGGACCACTGGAACACAACAGACGAAATGAACATGACCGGAAAAAGCGGAAACGCAATGACAAACGGATACGTCATATTCGACGCATGGGACGACTGGCCCGAAGACTACATGGGTCCACAGTCCAAAGCACGGCTTGCATCGATGGAAGACGGAGGATATGTAACAGTTAAAAGCGAAATCATAAAGCTGGGAGGTAAAAACGTCACAAGGGAATACTACACAAACCCTTCAAGGGACACAAACACAACATTCGACCACATGGGAGTTGTATATATCTTCACAAAACAGGACAGGAACTACTGCATAGAAATCCACTACTTCACAACCCATGACTACAACAACCAAAGCTACGTCAAGGAAATCGATGACAGGGTAGAGGACATGATGGCAAACATGGAAAACAAGAACTACAACTGGTTTACATCCACATTCGACAGATTGCTTAACAACAAAAGTGTGGAGCTTAACATATGAGGTGGTAATATGACAGATACACTTAGCGGCGATGAAAAAAGGGAAGTGATTAAGAAGTTCAACCACAGGCTCAACAATGACCTTCAGGCGCTCATGGCATACATGAAACTCCAGAAAAGATTCGGAATCGACGATGAGGAAATTGTCAACTTCTCCTATGTTTCAATCGCATCAATCTCAGCAATACAGAACCTGATGTACAACTCAAAAGACGATTTGATATGCACAAGGGATTTTCTGAATGAATTTCTAAATATTCTAAATGACCACTACATGAGAGAGGGTATTGCATTTTCAAACGACAGCGAGGATGACATCCGCATAAGTCCTAAGGCAATGTTTCACCTGATGATGCTTTTAAATGAAATGATTGACCTGTCATTTGAATTTTCATTTGAGGGCGTTGCAGACAAGAAAATCTCCTTCAGGGTCGAAGAGAATGGTGATGAATGTCTTTTAACCTATTCAGACAACGGGTCAGGCATCAGCCAGCCATTAAAAGATTCCGAGATGAGGATGCTGCTTTTTGATCAGCTGGTGCATCAGATTGACGGAACTTCAGAGTTTGTAAATTGCAATACCGTTTCCGTCAGATGCAGTCATGATTTCTAGGGTTTTTTGAAACCCTGTTTTTATTTATTTTTTTGGCATTTTAATTGAAAGCTATTGTATTTATTTTCTTTTAATTAATTGAGTTTTACATTAACGTCGGCCTTTCTGATTTTTGAATTTGATTTTAAATGGGGATATATATCCTGGCGTCGAATCAGACTGGGTTTTTAAAATACCAAACGTTAATGTTCAGCTTTTTACTGCTTTTCTTTCAAATCCATTTTAAGGTGGCATTTTTGCCACATTAACTATTTATTAATAAAAACGAAATTTCCAACTGGTGATAAAATGCCAGTAATTAGTTTTGATATAGGAGAATTAACAAAAGAACAAAAAGAAATTTTAGCAAAAGAATTCAGTGAATCCGCTTCAAAAGTAACCGGAATTCCAATAGAAATGATATACGTCCTTTTCAACGAAAGAAAAGGAGATAATGTAGGAGTCGGAGGGGTTCTTTTAAGCAATCAGGAATAGATTTTTTTAAATCTATTTCAGCTCCAGAATCTCCAGATACATTTCCTTAAGTTCCTTTTTTTCATATTCGCTGTAGTAGTCGTTATCAACGTCAGTGTCAAGAGCGAACAGCAACAGTTCATAAAACACCTTATTCAACGACCTTCCCTTTTCTGTTAGAAAATACTCAGTGTTTAGCGAATCGTCTTTCTTGTAGATCAAATCATTTTCCTGCATTGTCTTAAGGCATCTTGAAAGCGCCTTGTTGTCAAGTGACGGTCTGTTAACCTTAAACTCATTGAAATGACTTTTTCCCAAAAACAGATCCCTTAAAACATGCAGCGTCCACTTGTTGCTCATGAACTTGAGCGTGTCTTCAAGAGGATTTCTCTCATATTTCTTTTCATAATAGGTGAGTTTTTTCGGATTCAGTGTCATGGTTAAGATTATGTGGCTTTTGATAATTATATTTTCATTCAGTGGCAGCGATGCCACTTTACACTTATATATTCAATTTTTAAAATATCTCATTAGATAACAGGTGATAAGATGAACGGTGATAATGTAGTTATGACAAAGTTTTTGGCAATACTGTTTGCGGTATGCTCCGGACTTGCAATCGGAAATCTCTACTGGGCACAGCCTCTTTTAGTCCAGATTATGACAGGTTTCGGACTTCCTGAGGCAAACGGTGGACTTCTGGTTACAGCAACCCAGATCGGGTATGCAATGGGAATATTCTTTATCGTGCCTTTGGGCGATTTCGTTTACCGAAAACGAATGATATCCATTGTGATGGGACTTTCCGTAATTGCTTTGGTGTCATGTGCCGTTGCACCTTCATTTACTATACTTGCACTTTCACTTTTCTCAATGGGGCTTGTGACAATTTCCGGTCAGGTAATACTTCCCCTTGCAGGGGATTTGAGCCGTGAGGATGAACGTGGACATATCGTCGGAATCGTATCATCAGGAATAACAACAGGGATACTTTTCTCAAGGTTTGCAAGCGGAATCATAGCAGGATTCTGGGGATGGAGATCAGTTTACGTCATAGCAGCCGTTCTCAACATTATAATGGTTCTTGTAATGATATATGTGCTTCCCGAAATTCCGGCCAAAAACAGGCTTGAATCATATAAGGGATTACTTTTAAGTGTTTTTACCACCTTCAAAAGGCACAGGACACTTCCTATGATACTCCTGCACTCCGGTCTGATATTCGGACTCGTGTTCAACATATTCTGGACATCACTGACATTTTTACTCTCCGGAGCACCTTATTATTATGACACCTTCCAGATTGGACTTGTAAGCCTTGCGGGACTTGCCGCAGCGGTATTCGGTATAGGCATTGGAAAACTTCAGGACATGGGTCTGAGCGTACCTGCACTTGGTGGCTTTATCGCTTTGGGCCTTGTAACAATGCTTTGCGGTTATCTTTTCAGCTATTCAATAGTTGCAATCGTCATTGTTGCGGCGGTTGTTTCAGTTGCCGTTCAGGGCATAAGCGTCCTGACACAGACCAGATTATTCAATCTCTCACAGTCTGAAAGAAGCAGATTGAATACGGTCTTTGTTGTAAACAACTTCATATTCGGTGCTGTCGGAAGCGCTCTTGCATCACTTCTCTGGTCACTTGGAGGATGGTCATACGTGATGATGGCAGCATGTTGTGCATGCATTCTGGGATTAATCGTTTGGATGCTTTCAAGAAGTGCCTTTAGGAAGGCCGACGAGGCTTTGGGTGATTACTAATTTTTAATTTTTTTATTTAGTAAATTCATTGCTTTGATGATTTGTCCTTTTATTTTAATCGTTTTTTACATTAACATCGGCCTTTTTGATTTTTGAGTTTGTTTTTAAATGGGGATATATATCCTGGAGTCGAATCAGGTTGTGGTTTTCAAATTTCAGCCGTTAATGTTAATTTTCGGTTTTTCACTGATTTATGTAATACTTTAAATCATTTTAATACCAATATTATAATATTGGTGAAAAAATGGAAAGCAAAAATATCATTATAATTCTTTTAATCGTGGTTGTCATTCTTGCAGCCGCAATGGCAGTGATGATTTTATCTCCTTTTGATGTAAAAGCGGATTCCAAAATTACCATTGCAAGTAACAAGACTTTGTATGAAGGTGATAATCTTACAGTCAAGCTGACAGATTTAAACAAGACTCCCATAAAAAAGGAGTTCATCAATGTTACTGTTGCGGATAAGGACGGTAAAGTTGTTGTAAACAAGTCTATAAAGACAGATTCCAAAGGTAAGGCTACTTTTAAACTGAAACTTGATGCGGGAAAATACACTGTCAATGCATCATTTGGCGGAAATGAAAACTTTACAGGAAACAACACCACCAAAAAAATAACCATTAAGGAAGAGGAAGTTGTTCAGGAAGCTGTTCAGCAGGATTCATCATCCCAAAGCCAGTCCCAGTCTTCATCCGCCTCATCATCGAAATACGGATCTTACATTAACGATGAATGGGTGCCTATGACAGAAAGTCAGTATGCGGAAAGATATCCTGCACTCTATCACATGGAATCACTGGAAGAGGGAAAATACGACAAATATCATCCTGAAATGTATGAACAGGACAGGGAAAACGGAAGGATCTGATTAAAATGGAACAAAAACACATTATAATAATACTTTTAATTGTGGTTGTTGTTCTTGCAGCTGCAATGGCAGTGATGATATTATCACCGTCTGTGGCAAAACAGGAAACCCAAATAACCATTACAAGCAATGAAACAGTGTATGAAGGAGATAACTTAACTTTTAAATTAACTGACATTAACGGCACTGGAATTTCTAATCAAACAGTTAATGTAACTCTTAAGGATAATGACGGAGTAAGTAGCTATTTTTCTGCTGTAACTGATTCTAAGGGTATTGGTACTTTGAAGTTGGATAAAAGTGCTGGAAATTATGCTGTTAATGTAACATTTGCCGGAAATGATAATTACACAGGAAGCACTGCATCTCAAGATTTGGAAATTAACGAAGAAGTTGTCGAACAGCCTGCAGCACAGCAATCTTCAAGCAGTTCATCAAATGGTGGTGGACTTCATTATGATAAAGAGATTAATGTCTATTATAATGATGAAGGGGTAATTGTTGATCCTGATGGAGAACATCCTCAGGGTGTTGGAAGCAGTTATAGTGATGCTCGTGATGCAAGAGACAGATGGGAACGTGGAGAACCGGTAATGGTGTAATTTACCATTACGGTTTATTTCTTTTTTTAGTTGATAATTTTATTACTTTCAAAGTTTTGTTCATTTATTTTAATCGTTTTTTACATTAACGGCGGCCTTTTTGGTTTTAGGGTTTGATTTTAAATGGGGATATATCCCAGAGTCGAATCACGTCGTGTTTTTCAAATTTCAATCGTTAATGTTAATGTCAATTTTTCAGTTTTGCACTGATTTTTCATTAAACTATTTTAACAATAAATTATATACAAGTTATTATGAACTTTAAAAATTTAGTTGCATTGGGTGCAATTTTATTGGTTTTATTTGTTATTTTAACTATGACTTGTGCAAGTGCAGTTGATAATAGTACAGATATAGTTAAAGAGCAAACAGAAGATATGGTCTCGATAAATGAACAGAACAATGATAACATTTCGTTTTCTAATGAAAATGAAGCTCTTGAAGTCATTATTGAAAATAATTCTTCAAATGTAAATGAAACAAATAACTCTGAAGTTTTGGCAAGTACTGAAAATAAGGAAATATTAACAGTTTCATCATCTGATAGTGTTTTAACCAGTACTGTAACTGTAAAATATAAGGAACCAACCTTAAAACAAAGAACTTTTACTATTGGTGGTTTTAAAGCAGTTTTAAGTAAATATCAATATAAGAAACTTTATCAAATATCAAGCATTGAGGATAAATTCTTTGATGAAGGTTATAATGATTATTATTATGTTGGAGAGAAATTTAAGGGTTATGGAATTTCCACTACAGGATTATGGTATTCTGTGAAAGTAAAAACCAATAAATTCATTAAAGTAAAAGTAAAGATTGGGAAAAAAATAAAATATAAAAAAACACGAGCTTATATGCATTTTGTATATGGTGAGGGGCAATGTGGAATCGCTTATAGACATATGGTATTTCTAACACATAATTATGATAATCCTGGATACGATTACTCTAAAGTTTTAGGTAAAAGTGCCAAATATTTTTCAAAATGTAAACATAATACTAATTTTGTTAAATTAAATAAATCCAAGCTTTCTAACATAAATTTTGTGTATAAAAAATATTCTGTCTATTGAATTAGATGATTTTACTTCTTTTTTTTATTTTTTTTAGTTAAAGTGTTGGTTTTAGCTTTGTTTTTATTGGTCGTGTTTTACATTAATGTTGGCCTTTTTGATTTTCGGATTTGATTTTAAAGGGAGATATATATCAAGAAGTTTAATTAACTTCCAATTTGAAAATCCCAATTGTTAATGTTATTGTTATTTATTAGTAATTTTGATTGATTCTTTGTTTAATTAAATTTAATTAATAGTTGTTATAAAATTATTATTAATATAATATTGAGCTTTGTTTGTTAAGTTGTGTGGAGTTGATTAAAATATATAATGAAGATTCATATGAAAAATCCATAATGGAATTATTTCAGTCTTTAGGGTATACTGGCTATTATGGTCCGGATATTGAACGTAACTATAAGGATCCTCTTTTTAGACAGGATTTGGAAAATTTATATCTCATTAACAAGTCTCTGGATGGTGAAGCGGTAAGTAAAGCTATTGAAACTATTCAGGATTTGGGTATCGGTTCACTTGAAGATTTAAACAATAAATTCATGGATTATCTTCAAAATGGGGTTTCCATAAATTACTGGAAAGATGGCGAGGAATTATCTACTCATGTCAAACTGGTAGATTTTGAAAACTTGGATTCTAATTTATTCACGGTTATCAATCAATGGACTGTAATTGATAAGGAAACCAAACGACCGGATGTGGTTGTTTTTGTAAATGGTATTCCATTAGTTGTATGTGAGCTGAAATCACCTTCAAGAGAAGATGCCGATACATCAGAAGCATATACTCAGCTAAAAAAATATATGCAGGTCATTCCAACTCTTTTTAACTACAACGCTTTTTGTGTAATGAGTGACTTGTCCATTTCAAAGGCAGGAACAATCACAGCCAATGAAGACAGGTTCATGGAATGGAAAACCACAGATGGAAGCTATGAATCAACCCAGTGGGCAGATTTCACAACATTCTTTGAAGGAATATTCGAAAAGAACAGATTTTTGGATATTTTAAAGAATTTCATCACATTTTCAAACGATTCAACTAAAAAAGTTAAAATTTTAGGCGCATACCACCAATATTTCGCAGTCAACAAGGCAGTAAACTCCACAGTTAAAGCTATTGAAAGCGACCACAAGGCAGGTGTATTTTGGCATACTCAGGGAAGTGGAAAAAGCCTGTCAATGGTATTTTATGTAAATAAACTTCAGCAGGTTCTTGAAAGCCCGACTTTTGTTGTAATTACAGACAGAAATGATTTGGATGACCAGCTATACTCACAATTTGCCAAATGCAGCGACTTTTTAAGGCAAGTCCCAAAACAGGCTACAAGCATGAAAAACCTAAAAGATCTGCTCAACAACAGAAAAGCAAATGGAATATTCTTTACAACCATGCAGAAGTTTGATGATTACGAAGAATCCCTCACTGACAGGGATGATGTTATTGTAATTTCCGATGAAGCACACAGAAGCCAGTACGGGCTTGAAGAGAAAGTGGACCCAAAGACAGGTGAAATAAAAATAGGTGCCGCAAGAAGAATACGAAATGCACTTCCAAATGCAACATATATTGGTTTTACCGGAACTCCAATATCAAAATCTGACAGAAGCACTCGGGAAGTCTTTGGAAACTACATTGACATTTACGACATGACACAGTCTGTAGAAGACGGTGCAACAGTACCGATAAGCTATGAAAGCCGTATTGCAGAGATAAAACTGGATGAAACAGTTCTTGCAAAAATTGATGATAAATACTGGGAGTTAAGAGAAGAGGCTGAAGAGCACAATATCGAGAGAAGCAAACGTGAACTCAGTAAAATGGAATCTCTGCTTGGAGCTCCTGAAATCATTGATGACATCTGCGCTGACATTGTTCAGCACTATGAAAACAATCGTGCCCAGGAACTTACGGGAAAAGCGATGATTGTTGCATATTCAAGACCAATTGCAATTAAAATGTATGAAAAAATATTGGAACTGCGTCCTAATTGGGATGAAAAGGTTAAGGTCGTAATGAGCGGTTCCAATAAAGATCCAGAAGAATGGCATGAAATTGTAGGTGACAAATCCTATAAAAAAGAGCTTGAAAACAAGTTCAAGGATGATGAGGACCCAATGAAAATTGCTATTGTAGTTGATATGTGGCTTACAGGATTCGATGTTCCTTCCCTTGCAACAATGTATGTCTACAAGCCAATGAGAGGCCACAATTTAATGCAGGCTATCGCAAGAGTCAACAGGGTATTTAAAGGCAAGGAAGGAGGCCTTGTCGTTGACTATATTGGAATTGCATCCGATCTTAAAAAAGCGATGAGTGAATACACGGAAAGGGACAATAAAAATTACGGGGATATGGATGTTGACAAAATCGCGTATCCTAACTTCCAGGAAAAACTGGAAATCTGCAGAGACCTGTTTTATGGCTTTGATTATTCAGATTTCTTTGGAGACAGCAACCTGGAAAGGTCAAAAGTTATCACAAATGGTGTGAACTTCATGGAAGACCTGTCCCGCAAAGACACTAAAAAATCATATTTAAAAGAAGCACTGCTTTTAAAAAAATGGCTGTCATTATGCAGAAGCAGAGCCAGTGAAAAAGAAAGATTTGAAGCGGCATTCTTTGAGGCAGTAAGAACAGTCCTTGTTAAAGTCTCTTCCGATAAAAAACTGTCATTTCATGAAATCAACGCTCAAATTACAAAACTGCTCAACCAATCAATTAAAAGCACCGGCGTAATCAATGTAATCAATGTCAGCGAGGAAGTATCATTATTTGATCCAGAATTTTTAGATAAGGTGCGTGCAATGGAGGCTTCTAATTTGACAATCTCTCTTTTGGAAAAATTGCTCAATGACCAAGTGAAAGGTTATACACGCACAAATATTGTAAAATCAGAAGAATTTTCAGATTTACTGAAGCAGACCATGAACAGCTATATCAATGGCCACATTACTAATGATGAGGTAATTGAAGAGTTAATTAGAATTGCAAGGCTTTTACGCGATGCACATAATGAAGGGGAAGAATTGGGATTGACCGAAGAGGAACTGGCATTTTACAATGTTATTGCACTTCCCGAAAACATTCACGATTTTTATGACGATGAAACCCTCATCAAAATTACACACGAACTTACCGAGTCTTTAAGAAGAAACAAAACTATTGACTGGCAGAAAAAAGAGTCTGCAAGAGCTAAAATGAGACGTACAGTAAAAAGATTACTTAAAAAATATGATTATCCTCCAAGCGAAATGAAATTTGCAATGGAAAAAGTTATAGCACAATGTGAATTGTGGGTAGATGAATCAGCATAGGTGATTAAATGGCAAAAGAAAATACCTCGGAAATAGGATTTGAAAAGCAAATTTGGGATGCGGCCGATGAACTGAGAGGTTCAATGGATGCAGCAGAATATAAACATGTAGTATTGGGATTGATTTTTTTAAAATACCTGTCAGATAAGTTTGAAGAAAAATACCAGGAACTTGTCGATGAAGGCGACGGATTTGAAGAAGACATTGATGAATATACTTCAGAAAACATATTCTTTGTCCCGCCGGAAGCCCGTTGGGATGAAATTGCAAAAAAAGCAAACACTGAAGAAAACGGATTAACAATTGACAATGCAATGAAAGCCATTGAAGACAATAACAAATCACTTAAAGGAATTTTACCTAAAAACTTCTCAAGACCTGAATTGGACAAGAAAAAACTTGGTGCAGTAATAGACATATTCACTAACGTCCAGATGTCCGAAAAAGGAGATAAAAAAGACATTTTGGGACGTACTTATGAATACTGCCTAAGCATGTTTGCAGAAACCGAAGGAAAAAAAGCAGGAGAGTTTTACACTCCCGCATGTGTTGTAAAAACATTGGTTTCAGTTTTAAAACCATATGATGGAAGAGTTTACGACCCTTGCTGCGGTTCCGGAGGAATGTTTGTACAATCCAAAAACTTCATTGAAAACCACAGCGGAAATATCAACAAAATATCCATTTACGGTCAGGAATCAAATCCTACAACATGGAAAATGGCTAAAATGAACTTAGCTATACGTGGTCTTGAAGCAGACCTTGGAGAACATCAGGAAGATACATTTTTAAATGACTTGCATCCTACATTGAAGGCAGACTTTGTCATGGCAAATCCGCCATTCAATCTTAAAAAATGGGGACAGGAACAACTGCAGGACGATTTAAGGTGGAAATATGGAATTCCACCAAAAGGAAATGCAAACTTCGCATGGATGCAACATATGATACACCACTTATCTCCTAGAGGAAAAATAGGACTTGTGCTTGCTAATGGATCTTTATCCTCCACAACTTCTGGTGAAGGAAAAATCAGACAAGCTATTGTGGAGGACGATTTAGTGGAGTGTATTGTTGCATTGCCGACACAATTGTTCTACACTACTGGAATACCGGTCTGTCTGTGGTTTTTAAACAGGGACAAAAAGCAGAAAGGAAAAACCCTGTTCATTGATGCCCGTGAAATGGGAACAATGGTTTCAAGGAAATTACGTGAGTTGACTGATGAAGACATTGATTTGATTGCTGATACTTTCACTAAATTTGAAGAAGGAACTTTAGAGGATGAAAAAGGTTTCTGCAAAGTCAGTGATTTAGAGGAAATCAAAAAACATGACTTCATATTAACTCCAGGACGTTATGTTGGATTTAAACCTGAAGAAGATGATGGTATTCCATTTGAAGAAAAAATGAAAACATTAACTTCTGAGCTTGATGAATTATTTAAAGAGTCTAATGAACTTGAAGGAAAAATCCGTCAAAGTTTAAAGGAGATTGGTTTTGAATTCTAGATTTGGATTTAGAATTTTTGAAAAGTGGTGGTAAATTTGAGTTTAGATTTTGATAAATATGAATTAAGTAAATTTTGCACTTTTTCATATGGTAAAATGCCAGAAAAAG